>NZ_JBZFLI010000030.1:0-41120 GCF_058315175.1 Metabacillus sp. RB-C-LZQ-3-1
ATTGTACTATATAGTACGTTTTTGTTAATCGAAATTAACGTTGGCACGCTTGGTTTTGTTTAGTTTTCAAAGATCATTTGTCAGTCGTTCTCTCAGAGGCGACTTTATTAATATAACATGTATCTAATAAATAAGTCAACATGTTTTTTAAAAAAATTTATCAACCCAGAAGTAATTCAATACCTCTCAGATGACCTTCACTACTATATCAACTATATAACCTATAGTCAACACTAAATTTTATTCAAAATAAAAAAAGGGAAGCAAATGCTCCCTTATTATTAGACTAAGAATATAAAATATAGAATAAAGATAACAAACAATCCGTACATAACAGGATGTATATCCTTCGCTTTACCTTTCATAATCATAGTAATCGGATAAAAGATAAAGCCAATTGCGATTCCTGTTGCTATACTGTATGCCAATGGCATTGTAATAATTGTTAAGAAAGCTGGTACAGCAATTTCAAATCGACCCCAATCAATCTTTCCTAGGGACGATACCATTAATGCTCCAACAATGATTAATGCTGGTGCAGTTACCGCAGATGTAATAACTCCTAATAGTGGAGAGAAGAATAAAGCTAGTAAAAAGAAAGCCGCTGTTACTACTGATGCAAAGCCTGATCGAGCACCTGCAGCCACCCCTGCAGAAGATTCAACATATGATGTTGTTGTAGATGTACCTAAAACAGAACCTACAACTGTTGCTGCTGAATCAGCAAATAAAGCTTTTCCCGCTCTAGGTAATTTATTATCTTTCATTAGACCAGCTTGGTTAGCTACTCCAACTAAGGTTCCCGCAGTATCAAAGAAATCTACAAATAGGAACGTTAAGATAACAACAAGCATTTGCACTGTAAAGATCTGATCAAGATTCATAAATGCCTGTCCAAAAGTTGGTGCTAAACTAGGTATTGCTCCAACAACCTTGTCTGGTACAGCAATTTGTTGTGTAAGCATTCCTATAATAGCTGTAATAAGCATACCGTAAAAGATTCCGCCTTTTACTCCACGAACCATTAAAATCACTGTTACGAAAATACCGAAAATCGCAAGTAAGGTTTGAGGATTAGTAAGATCACCTAAACCAACTAGAGTAGCATCATTGTTCACGATAATCCCTGCATTTTGAAAACCAACAAACGTTATAAATAAACCGATCCCAGCACTTACAGCAAACTTTAATTCTGCCGGAATCGAATTAATGATTCTTTCACGTAGTCCCGATAAAGTAAGAAGAATAAAAATCAACCCTGACACTAAAACACCTGATAATGCTGTTTGCCAAGGGACACCCATTGTCAGTACAACTGTAAAAGAGAAAAATGCATTTAATCCCATACCAGGCGCTAAAGCAATTGGATACTTAGCTATAAGCCCCATTAACAATGACCCCACTGCTGCCGCTATTGCAGTAGCTGTAAAAATCGCTCCTGTATCCATTCTCATTTCAGCAGGCAAATCCGGGATAGAAGTCATTGCAAGAGTATTAGGGTTTACAAATAAAATATAAGCCATTGATAAGAACGTTGTTAATCCACCAATAAATTCACGTCGATAATTTGTACCTAATTCATCAAACTGAAAAAACTTTTTCATAAATAGGTATTCCTCCTCAGTATTAGTTATAAGCAAACATGACTATTTTCCCCATTAATATCCAAAATAAAAAGCGCCCAACTGTACGTGAGCGCTTGACTAATAAAATATTAATGGCAGGTACAATAGTACCCTTGCTATTAATACCTCGTAGTCAAGCCATTTACGGTAGCTTGGTAGAAACTTTCGAGCCATATCCTCGACATTATACGACGTATTCCGACTTATTTAATTCTAAGTTTATTTTATCAGCACCTCCCTTATTCGTCAACATAAAAAAGCGAACATTATTTCAAATAATGTTCGCTTCGTTCGTATTTTACTCCCACTCAATCGTTGCAGGTGGCTTACTTGTAATATCATAAACAACACGGTTAATATGTTTGACCTCATTTACGATTCTTGTTGAAATAACCTCTAATACTTCCCATGGAATTCTAGCCCAATCAGACGTCATTCCATCAATTGAAGTTACCGCTCTAATCCCAATTGTGTAATCATAGGTTCTTGCATCACCCATTACACCAACACTGCGGATATCAGGTAAAACCGTAAAGTACTGCCAAATATCACGATCAAGTCCAGCTTTTTTAATTTCTTCACGTAAAATATAGTCTGATTCACGAACGATCTCTAATTTCTCTTCTGTAATTTCACCAAGTACACGAATACCTAACCCAGGACCTGGGAATGGCTGTCTCCAAACAATTTCATCAGGAATACCCAGTTCTGTACCTAAAGCACGAACCTCATCTTTAAATAATGTATTTAATGGTTCAATAAGTTGGAATTCCATATCCTCTGGTAAACCGCCAACATTATGGTGTGATTTAATTGTTTGAGCTGTTGCAGTTCCACTCTCGATAATATCTGTATAAAGAGTACCTTGAGCTAAAAATTCAATTCCTTCTAATTTTGCCGACTCATCGTCAAAAACATAAATGAATTCATTACCGATGATTTTACGTTTTTGCTCTGGATCTGAAACACCTTTTAATTTATCTAGGAATCGGTCCTTTGCATCAACTTTAATAACGTTCATGTTAAAGCCTTCACTAAATGTCTTCATAACACTTTCTGCTTCATTTTTACGTAATAGACCATGGTCTACAAAGATACATGTCAATTGATCACCAATTGCTTTGTGAATTAATACAGCTACAACAGAAGAATCTACACCACCGCTTAATGCACAAAGAACCTTTTTGTTACCTACTTTTTGCTTAAGCTTATCTGTTTCCATTTCAATGAAGTTCTCCATTGACCAGTTACCTTCACAGCCACAAACGTTAAAGACAAAATTCTTTAGTAGTTCATTCCCAAATTCAGAATGACGAACTTCCGGGTGGAATTGAACACCATAAAATTTACGATCTTCATTACTCATTGCTGCAAATGGACATGAAGTGCTAGTAGCATCTACATGAAAATCTTCTGGGATTTCTTGTACTAAATCACCATGGCTCATCCAAACAACTTGTTGCTCAGGCAGGTCTGCAAAAAGAGCTGGTTTACCGTGAACATCAATTGTTGCTTTTCCATATTCACGGTGATCAGCAGGAACTACTTTCCCACCAAGTTTATGTGTCATAAGCTGCATTCCGTAACAAATACCAAGAACAGGAATACCTAAGTCAAAAATTGCTTCATCACAGTCAAACGCATTTTCTCCATACACACTATTAGGACCACCAGAAAGAATAACTCCCTTTGGATTCATTTGTTTAATTTCTTCTGCTGTAAGAGTGTGTGGGTGTAACTCGCTGTATACTCCCAATTCACGGATACGTCTTGTGATTAATTGATTGTACTGACTACCGAAGTCTAAAACTACTACCATTTCATGAATGTTTGCCACCATCGTCACCTCATCGTATATTTCATGCATTTATTAGTATGCTAAAAAGACCATAGTATCCATACAAAAGGATCATAACCCAGGAAATACCACCTGTCACTTCGTCTAAATAGCAAAAAAACTAGAATCCACCTTCATCATGGACAAGATGTCCATTTATATCACAACCAAAAAAAGTGTGATCATTGAAGAAGGCAGAATTCTAGTTACTTTTCGAACTTATTCTGCCTTCATAGTCGGGAGATTTAAGGTTACCCGGTAGAGACTCTCGATCCATATTATCGAGGATATATGAAGGTCCTATTAATTTTTCTATTCTATCAATCTCTCATATGATTGGTCAAGATGATGTCCTTTTAATTAAATTTTCCCACAATTCAACAGATTTCCGCCATTCTTCTTTTGCATTATCCTGTCTGTACAACGCTTTTTCATAGTTTTTGGTTAATGCGGTCATATGAACCATTTGAAAATATTCATCAATGTATCGGGCATATTCTCTTAAGGTTTGACCTTCTTGTCTTTTAATCCCGCGTCGTGCAAATTGTTTAAGCAGAGATTCATATGCTTGGAAAAACACATCGTCATCTGTTCTATTCCTATACTTTAAGATCATTAATCTTGGCATCCATTTCATTCTTGTTCGATATACAACATAAATGGTTAAAGCAAGCACAATTAATATTCCATACAATCCCTTGCTGCCTAAACGAAAGTCCATCATGTTTAAAACGGGGTTATTCGTTGATGCTGAAGCGTCCTCTACTTCCGAATCCTCTGGTTTTTCTGGAGTTTCTTCAGGTTCTACTTCTTCCGTGACTTCCTCAGGTTCTTTTGTTTCCTCAGTCTCAGACACATCTCTATAATCATTTGTTAATGTATAAGGATTAACAAAACCCTTAGTTGGTTCAAATGGTACCCAACCAACACCATCAAAGTAAATCTCCACCCAAGAGTGAGCATGATTGTTTGTTACAACATATTCTCTTTGATTATTCTCTACCGTTGATACAAATTCACCTTCTGTATAGCCTTTAACCCACCTTGCCGGAATGTCGATAGATCTCAACAAAACAATCATCGAGGTTGAAAAATTATCACAATAACCTTTAAATGTCTCAAACAGAAACTGATCCACGTAATCTTGTTCACCTTCAGGGACAGGAACATCTTCTTTATCATAGGTATATTCTGGACTACCTAAATAGTCTTCAATTGCCTTCGCTTTATCATATTGATTATCTTCAGATTCCGTTATAGATATCGCAAGCTCTCGAACACGCTCTGGTAGTGTTTCAGGTAATTGTGTATACCTTTCAATAAATCCTTCTTGTACACTCTCAAATGTTTGTCCCTTTTTCATCTCATTTAGTGGATATAACGGGAGATCGTATGTCACATCATAGGATAGAAAATCTTCCCTTGATCCTTCATTTTCCTGAAACGGATAAATCATTTCGGTATTCCTGTTAAGATATAAAGGTAATTCCGCTTCAGTTTGAACAGATGTTAAGCCGAGAGGATAAATAACATGTAGATATCGATAATCTTGATTAATGGTGATCGTAGATTCAAGACTTCTAGTTTCTACCCTTTCATCAAACCAGCTTAACTCATCCTGTATAGTAGAAATTTCTTCCCTTGCAGCTTCTGGATCAGAAGCCAGCCAACCCTTACCTGTATAAACATCCTTGGTTTCCACTCTCCAGTAATGCCTATCAGTTGATATATGTTTAAAAACCTCGGTGTCATCACTGACAAACGACCCTCCCAGTGATTCATCATTTGGACTATATCCAATCCTTTTTGTGTCTCCTCCTCCTTCACCTTGTTGGCCAACAGCTGTTATATAAGGAACCGGATCAGGCCACTGCGGCGAGGCTTTGGGTGCTAATATGGCGAGAATCATTGAAGAAACAATAAAGGCAATAAGAGGTAAAATCCACCGTAAAGAAGCAATTCGTTTCATTTTAAGATTTTCAAGCTTCTTTAACCGATCAAAATAAAGCAATCCGAGCATAAAAAATCCAATTAATACAACTCTAACAATAGCGTAGGTAGCATCATAGGGTGTAAAAGTGTCTAATACCGTAATATAAACTAAAGTTAACACAAAGAAAAAAAGAATTTTCTTCTGATATAAAATCCAGTAATGAATTAAATACACTAAGAGCCATAATAAGATAAAGAATAGTAATGATCGAAAATTAGATGTCATTCCCATCCAATCAGCACTCGGAATGAGAGAGAAATTAAATCCAATATCCCGAATTAAATCCCTTACCCATAAAAAGTTAAAAAATACTCCTTCAAAATACAATCCATGCAGCATAAACATGATGATAAATATTTTTACAGGAAAGGTAATATACCATTTCGTATGAAAAAACGTCATCAGAAAGCTAACACCAATAAAAAACACGAAGATAAATGTATTCCCCGTATCTGTAAATACACCTAGAGGTCTAAGCCACTCCCATAACAATATAAATGCGAAGATATAATATAATAAAGCCACTGATTTCCCCTCAAAACTATCGGATGCCCTCATGAGTTGATCACCTCTTTATAGTTTTGACTTTTCACAATATGAAGTTGAATTTGTCGTTGCGCCAACCTTTCAACTAACACACTTTCCTCATTTGATAGATTTTCATGTTTACCTTTCACAAGGTATAAAATAAACATTCTTTGCTGTCCAGACAAAAATTCCAATTTTCTAGTCAAATCGAGGTTAAGATTTGAGGTTACGACAATGCTGGCAGCCTGCTTTATCTCTGTATTTAATCTATTTTCCTCTAATATAGAGGCAAAAGATGTTTGACTATCACAATCAACTATCGCTAAATGGTAGAACAAATTCCTTATATGCTGATCATCAGAATGTAAAGGAAATACTTGCGATTGTTTTCCAATTGACACGAATCCCACTCGCGCACCGCTTTTGGCAATCACTTGGACCAGAGAAGCAGCATAGGAAACAGTTGTTTCGAATAACGATGAGTCTGTTCGATCTAAGAAGATCACAACATCATGGCTTTGCATTTGTTCGAACTCTTTTGTCATAATTGAATTCCTTCTAGCTGTTGCTTTCCAATCAATCCACGCGAACTTATCACCTGGCTGGTATTCCCTAACTCCAACCGCCATTGTTGAATCCTGCCAATATTTAGTTAAGGTCGATGATGCCCCTTGTTCATATTGCTTTTGATTTGAACGATAGACAAGATCGACAGTCGAGGGATACACTAAGAAATAATTCTGCGCCTCAATTTTGACTTCTTTTTCAATTAACCCAAAAAGATCGCCTGTTCTTAATCGGATTGTTCTAAAATGATGCTCACCACGAGGTATTTCTAGGAGCTCATACCGAAATGACACCGTTTTTTTAAACCAAGGGAAAAAGAGTTTTTTAGGCTCTTCTAATCGTTTCACTCCTTTTAGTTTATCAGTTAACTCATCTTCAACAAGTAAATAAAATAAAGGGAAAGGAAAAGATCTCTTAACTGTAATTGTACCGGTCAGTCGCTGTCCGACCGAAAATTGATCTTGATTTATTCGTCTCGTAACACGGAAAGAACGGATAGGGTAAATCATTAATAAAAAGGAGTAAATAGCAAAGGGAAGAAAGCTGTAAAATAAAAACCAGCTTACAAAACCACCTTGAAACATCGCATAACTAAAAGCAGCCAATGTAAGAAATAAGAGGGAAACGACTTTCCAACCAACCTTTAAACTCTTCAAAAATCTATTCATTTACGACTCAATGCCCTTTGAACTGGTATTGAAGTTTTCGTAATGATTTCCTTCACAATGTCATCAGCTGTTTTCCCCTCAAATTTTGCTTCAGATCTCAAAATAATTCGATGAGCTAATGTGAATGGAGCTAGATATTGAATATCATCAGGGATGATATAATCCCGGCCAATTATAAACGCATATGCTTGAGCAGCCTTCATTAAAGCTATCGATGCACGTGGACTAGCACCTAAGTAAACAGATGGATGTAATCTAGATTTCGAGGTGAGATCGATAATATAATTCTTTATTGTCTCATCAACATAGACAAACTGCATTTCATTTTGCAGTTCCACTAACTCCTCCTTTGTAATCACACTATCAATTTTATGAATAGGTCTCTCTCTTTCAGCTAATGTTAAAACTTCTAATTCTTCTGCCTTCGTTGGGTATCCCATTCTAAGCTTAAATAAAAAACGGTCTAACTGTGCCTCCGGCAATGGATATGTCCCCTCATAATCTACAGGGTTTTGAGTTGCCATGACAAAAAATGGTTTAGTAAGCACTCTTGTTACACCATCAACTGTGATACTTCCTTCCTCCATCCCCTCAAGAAGTGCTGATTGAGTTTTAGGTGAAGTACGGTTAATTTCGTCTGCTAATATAATATTTCCAAAAATAGGGCCTTCTCGAAATTCAAACTTCAATTCCTTGGGGTTATAAATTGATACCCCCGTTACATCAGAAGGAAGTAAATCCGGCGTGAACTGGATTCTTTTAAATTCTGCGCCCACTGATTTTGCAAGAGCACGCACCATCATTGTCTTCCCGACACCTGGCACATCTTCTAGTAAAACATGTCCATTCGCAAGAATCGCCACAAGACTCAGCATACTAACATCTCTTTTTCCAACCATAACTTTTTCAATATTTTTAATAACTCGACCGAGTTTTGGATGCATTTCTTCAATTTGAGACATGATTTTCCTCCTACGGTGAAATTCTATCTATTTTCTATTATAGTATTCTTTAGAAACTTAACAAAATCCTTTAGCATATTTAACAATATGTTCTAATTAAATAGACTACTTTGCCTTAATTTTTATTATATGATTATCCATGCTCTGAAAACAAAGCACAAAAAAACGGCTTTCGCTTCGTATCTGAAAGGAATTAGAAGCTCTTTGAAGAAGTTTGTAAGGGTAAGCTTATAATATGAAAAGGAGAGGATGCAATGGGATTTTTAGATGGTCTTTTGGGTAATGCTTCAACCGCTACCAAAGAGGAGGTAACAAAGGAACTGGACCCCATTTTAACTGCTGGTGAGGAAATTGATGTTGCTTTTAAACTTGTTAGAGATCTAATTGTGTTTACGAATAAGCGCTTATTATTAGTAGACAAACAGGGATTAACAGGCAAGAAAGTGGAATATCACTCGATTCCTTTTAAAAGCATTTCCCATTTCAGTGTTGAAACAGCTGGACACTTCGACTTGGATGCAGAGTTAAAAATATGGATTTCAGGCGCTCAAGCTCCCGCTATCTCGAAGCAATTTAAAAAGGATAATAGTATTTACGATATTCAGAAAGTACTAGCAACTGTATGTAGTTAGATAGGTAAGATTTTTTCTTATATGATCATTTTTGCGTACAAATAGAAACGCCTCTCTATGCATAAGATACATGGAGAAGCGTTTTTATCGTGATATAATATTTTCTCATCACATATTGATATTAATATTTCTTTTCTCATTTCGTTTTTGAAAAAATTTCACGATTGCTGGATAGCATAATGAAATAATCGTTAAGAACAATAATGTGATAGAGATCGGTGATGTGAAGAAAATATCCATACTTCCATTTGAAGATAAGATTGCTTTTCGGAAATTTTGTTCCATATCGGCACCAACAATTAACGCTAACACAAGTGGAGCGATTGGAAAATCCAATACCTTAAGCATAAGCCCAAATAATCCAAAGATTAATAGCAGGAAAAAGTCAATTGCACTATAGCTCAATGTATACGTTCCAATGAATGCTAGTAACACAATAATCGGATATAAGACCTTAGCTGGCGTATCGAGTATTTTAACGAGTAGCCCTACTAATAAAATATTAATGATCACCAAGGCGATGTTTCCAATAAACATACTATTAATCAATGACCATATAGTAGTTGGATCATTTTCAAAAAGAAGCGGCCCCGGTTTAATGCCAAGCATGATCAGCGCACCAAGCATGACAGCTGTTGTACCAGATCCAGGAATACCCATTGTTAATAATGGAATCATAGCACCAACAGATGCAGCATTATTCGCTGATTCTGGAGCTGCAAGCCCTTCGACAGCACCTTTTCCAAACTCTTCCGGCTTTTTTGATATTTGCTTTTCAGTAGAATAACTAATCATTGATGCTATCGAACCACCAGCTCCAGGCAGCACACCAATAATAAACCCTAATGGCCCTGCTCTTAGGATCGGCCATTTAGATCTCTTCCATTGCTCTTTACTAAACCAAATTTTCCCTACATCTTTCTTTTCTTTTTTCATTTTATCAATTGAAAGGAAATTGTATAGAACTTCCCCAATCGCATAAACTCCAATGATGACAATTAGAAAATCAATACCCTCACTGAGGTGGGGGATACCTAATGTAAAACGATAGACACCAGTTTGTGTATCGATTCCAATAGTACTTAATAATAAGCCCAGTGACATAGCTAGAAACCCTTTTACCATTTTTCCAATCGATAGAGAAACAATAGCAGAAAGAGTAAGAAGCATTAATAGAAAATATTCCGCCGGTCCAAACTTTAAAGCAAAGTTCGCAAGCGGCTCAGCTAAGAAAATGAAGCCGATTACAGCCATAACTCCTCCAATAAATGAAGCTACTGCTGATATGGCCATCGCCTGTCCTGCTTGACCTTTTTTCGCCATAGGATACCCATCAAACGTGGCAGCAATCGCAGAACCATCACCAGGAGTATTTAGCAGGATTGAACTTCTTGACCCCCCATACATTGCTCCATAGTAGATAGCAGCCATTAAAATAATCGCACTTACCGGTTCCATTCCAAATGTAATTGGTATTAGTACAGCTACAGCTGTTGCAGGACCTAAGCCTGGCAGCATCCCGACGATCGTACCTAAGAAACCACCTATAACCACCCACATAATATTAATTGGCTCTAATGAAGTCATTAGCCCTTCTAGAAAACTGTTCATATCCATCACATCACCCCCTAAGGTAAACTAACACCTAGTAATACACTAAACGCATACCAGGACAAAAACGAAAAACATATTGTTACAAGAATGTTGGCTTTCCATTTTTGTTTTCCATTAACGACAAATAGGAGGGCACCTAAAAAAAGCACTGTCGAAAACAAAAAACCGAGTTGCTCAAAAATCAATGAATACCCTACTCCTAATAAAACCGTTAATCCAATTAGTTTTGGTGTTCGCCCCGAAAGCATTTGTTTTATTTTCTTGTTTTCTTTATCTAAAGTTTTAAGTTCCTGAAATAAGTACAAGATACTAAAAATTAACAGTAATACACTCAAACCAATCGGAAAATATAAAGGCCCGTTTGGATTCCCTAGATTCGCTTTTGGCAAATTGAAAGACCCAATTAAAAAGGAGCAGCTAAGCAAGATTAAGAAGATCGGCATAGCTAGTTTTAATATTTTCATCAAGATTCGCCCCCTTCACTTTTTTAAATGTAACGATTATAAAAGGGGGCCTTCTCTTTATATCTGCTTTTGTTTAGCACTGTAAAACTTACAGCATCCTTTCTTAAAGAGAAGGCCCTTTCATATAAGTCCATTCAACATTCTATCTATTATTTAACAAGACCTGATTCATTTACTAACTCGGTATATGATTCTTCTTGTTCAGCTATAAAACTTTTTGTATCGACACTATTTTTATAGAAATCATCCCAATCATTATTCTCAAGGACTTTTTGCCATTCTTCTGTTTTAACCAATTCACTAATTTTTTCATCCCAATACGCTATTTCTTCTTCTGTCATATTTGGCGGTCCCATAATTCCTCTCCAATGAGGAAAAACCATGTCCACACCTTGCTCTTTCCAAGTTGCTACATCATCAAGTTCTTCCACTCTTTCTTCAGAAGAAACGGCTAAAATCTTCAACTTGCCTGCTAAGTGTTGATCCTTAACTTCTGAGAGTGCAGTTGTAATAACATCCACATGGTTACCTAACAAAGCTGTTACAACATCTCCTCCGCCTTCATAGACTAAAAAGTCAAGTTCAGAAGGATCTCCACCGTATTCACTAAAGGCTTGAACGAAGGATAGGTGGTCATTGTTTCCAAGTGCAGGTCCTACCCCAATCTTAAGTGACTTTGGATCTTCTTTTAGTTTTTCCATCACTTCTGTAGCGGATGTAAATTCAGAATCTGCTGGTACCGCAATCGAGATCCATTCTGTTGCAAGTGTAGCGAGTGGTGTAAATTGTTCATGTGTTAACTCACTTTGGCCTAATAAATTATTTGTCAGTAGTAGACTAGAGTTTACAGCTAAATAATGAGCATCTTTAGACTCTAAGTATTTCCAACCAACCTCGCCGCCACCGCCCGGCTTATTTATAACATTAATATTGTTATCTACTAATTTATTATCCTTTAATCCTTGTTGAATCGACCTTGCAGTTAAGTCCCATCCACCACCTGGTGAAGCTGGAGCTACAATCTCAATATTCTTGCTCGGAAATTCCTTATTTCCTGAAGCAGAATTTGAACATGCTGTTAAAATAGCCATTAATAATAAAAGAATCCCTAATTTTTTCATCATCTCACAACACCCCTCTTAAACTTTTTCTCATTATTATCCACTAAAGCAATATTTTAGTTATAGTGATTTATCTATTCTTATCCTATCTTCTCCCTGCTTTCATGTAAACGTTTCCAAAATATTGAGTTTTAAAGAAATAAAAGTTAGTTTTGTTCATTTTGTTCACAAAAGCGCAAGTGCCCTGTTCTGCTCCGAAGCACTTTGCCTTCAATTCCAAATTGGCTTATAACCTCGGGGGCTAGGCACTGGCAGTCCTAAACACGACATCAATCTTCAAGACTGCACTTGCACGTCCTGTGCTTCGGAACTGAACATCGCTTAACCACAGTTCCTGCAATTAAAATTTCCTGTATAAAAAAATAAACGCTACTATTTTGGATAGTAGCGTCGCTCAGGCCTGCCAACAATACCATATACATGTTCAGATGTTGCTTCATTTGTTCCAACTAAATATTCTAAATACCTTCTAGCTGTTGTTCTGGAAGCCCCCATTTTTTTCCCAACCTTTTCAGATGTGATTCCATCTGTTTCGGATGCTATGATTTCTCTGACCTTTTTTAATGTTACAAAATCAATCCCTGATGGGAGCAAAGGTTTTTCCATTTCTTTATCAGCTCTACCAAACAACGTATCTAGTAGATCTTGATTCACTTCCGTAACAGTGCTAAATAGCTTCTTCTTCTTTTTATATTGCTCCATTGTGTCCTTAAATCGTTCAATTGTAATTGGCTTTACTAAATAATGTTCCACACCGTAATTCAATGCTTTATTTATAAAAGTCTTATCTGTAGCTGCAGTAATCATAATGATATCCACTTCAGGATAGTTTTCTCTAATGATTTTCAGTAGATCTGTCCCTAACTTATCAGGCATATAAACATCTAATAGGATTAAATCCACCTTTTGCTTATCCATTAATTCAAGTGTTTCCTTCGCATTACTTGCCTTTCCAACTACATTCATTTGCTCTACTTCTGCTAAGTATGCCTCATGGATTTGTGCTACACGGAAGTCATCTTCAGCAATAATGACATTTATCATGATGTTTCTCCCCTTTTTCTTTCTGAACAAAAGCCAAGCGCCTTGATTAGCCTAGGGCAAATAAGATGATTTTAGTATAGAAGGCGTTTTTGCCTTCAATTCTAAATTAGCTAGACCCTAGAGGCAGTCTAAAATCGTGACGTTAATTTCCACGACTGCATTTGCACATCCTATGCGAGCTGAGGCTAGGCGCTGGAGCTGGATGTCGTACGCTTATCCATAGTTCAAGAATTTTAAAATTCCTAAGCCTAAATAATTGTCATCCATTCTTAGGTAAAAAAACTGCAAAGACAGCCCCGCCATCTTCTGTATTTGTAATTTCTATTGAACCGCCAAGACCTTCAACCTCTTCTTTTACATTCGCCAATCCATACCCTCTATCTTTCCCTTTAAGCGAGTAACCCCTTTCAAAAATCGATTCTTCCATTCCATAAGGGATTCCTTTTCCACTATCTGAAACTTCAAAAAGAACATTATTCCCTATATCAGTTACGAAAAAGGACACTTTTTTTTGTTTGCTTTCGGATACTGCCTCAAAGGCATTATCTAATAAATTGCCTAAGATTACGATTAATGGCGAAAGTTCAATCGTATCAGGAAGGAATCCTAATGAACTCTCCTTATCGATCTGAAACTGGATTTTTTTTTCAGAGGCCTTTGCAATTTTGCCAAGTAAAATAGCCTGTACCTTTTCATCCTTTATGTTGTTAAAAAGTAGTTCTGTATGATGTTCTTGTATTTTTGTTTCCTCTTGGATTAATTGAATGGCTTCTTCCCTTTTATTAAGTTGAATCAATCCCAAAATAACATATAGCTTATTTGTAAACTCATGAGCCTGTGCCCGTAAATCCTCAGAATATTGCTTTACCTCTGAAAAAGCATCAACCATCTTTTTCATTTCTGTCTTATCTCTAAAACTAGCAACTGTTCCTACCCGTTTCCCATCCTCTAAAACTGGTTGAGTGTTCACGATGATCGTTTTATTATTGTATTGAACTTCTTTATTTGTTTCATCTGATACAGACTTCATTAACTTCAAAATTTGATCAGAAAAAATCATTTCGTTAATTTTTCTGGATTCTATCTCTCCAGGTACATCCAATATATGTTGAGCAGATTTATTCATCATTGTCACTCTGTCATCTTGATCAATTGCAACGATACCTTCCTTTACAGATTGCAGAATGGCATTTCTTTCTCTGTATAGTGAAGCAATTTCAAAAGGTTCTAAGCCAAGAGTATCCTTTCGAATATTCCGTGCAAGTAAAGTACTTCCTACAATCCCTATAAAAAGAAAAGCACTCGATGTTGCAATCATCTTTTTTACCTCTTTAGATATTTGCTCGCGAATAGTACTCATTTTAAATTCGACGATAACTGCTCCTTCAACCTTAGAAAAATCTCCGTGATCAAGAATAATTGGAGCAACACCTTTTAAAACCTCTTTCTCGCCCTCACCTGCGTGGATAACATAAGAACTTCCAAACACTAAAGCTTTATACGTTTCTCTCATCTCTGAATGCATATCCTCTTTTTGTGAATATGCCTCAGATATGATCTTCTTCGATCGATCTTCAACCAAAATACGTGAAGCATCTACTTGACCTAAAATCTTTTCAGTCAGTAAATCTAGCCTTTGCTTGTTGTGATCTGAACGAAACGCCTCCTGAACCGCTGGCATATATGATAGTGTTTGCGCCGTTTGCAGCGCAAGATCCTCAGACTGTTTTACATCCTCTTTTGTTTCATTGTAAACAAACATAGCCGTTAATGACCCAAGAACTAATAAAATAAGAATGAATACTAATCCTAATATTTTCGTTTGAAGTGAAACCTGGAAACTCCCTTTCATACCATCCTCCAATATTAGTGTTATCTAAAAATTTATAGTGGTTTAAAGATAATCCAATGTTCAGAAAATTTAATATATAGTATCTAAAAAACTAGGATATCATTTTTTATGCGTAAATGGACATCTTTAACGTTAAAATTTTTATTTTAAGATAGTATCGCTGTTAAGATGATGAACTTTTGACTATATGTTGATATAATTTAGATTAAAGACTGGATTTCTATCATAATAAGGGGCATCAATATGTTAAAAACCAAAAGACTAGATCAAATTAAAGAATATGTTTTTAAGCATAAGAATGTATCATTGGATGAGCTTGTAGAAGTATTTAATGTTTCGAAAAACACGATAAGAAGAGACGTGAAACTGTTAGTTGACCAAGGGGAATTAAAAAAAGTGTACGGAGGGGTGTCAGTTAATCATTCTACTCTTGTTTCCTTTAATGACCGAAAAGTTCGGAACCAGAGTGAAAAACAAAAAATTGCTAAACTAGCCTCTCAATATGTTGTAGATGGTGACATCCTTTTTATCGATTCAGGAACAACTACATTTGAAATGTTGGAGTATATAAAAGAAAAGAATATTACGGTTGTGACAAACAACGTCGATTTTATCGTTGAAGCTATGCCATATGACAATTTAAACGTCTACTCGACAGGTGGGATGCTTGAAAGAAATACAAATTCATTTGTAAGCTATAAAGGACTAGACATCTTTAATACTTATAATATTAACAAGGCGTTTATGGCTTCAACAGGCATTTCTATTTCTAATGGTGTGACAAACTCTTCACCTCTTGAAAGTGAAATAAAGAGGTCTGCTGTAAAAAAATGTCCACAAGTATTTTTACTAGTAGATCATCAAAAATTTGATCAATACGCATTAACAACCTATTGTGAATTAGCAGATATCGACTATCTCGTTACAGATAAAAATCCTAATGTGCAGTATCAAGAGTACTTTAAAGAAAATGACATTAAGTTAATCTATTAAATCATTTAGAATAACTAAAAAAGGTTGTTCTTCACAAAAAGAAAAGAACAACCTTTTTCATTAAATTATAATTCTCCTGTAAGAAACTGAGCCCTACCAAAACCGAAGCTCCAGTCAGCATTTCCATTTGTAACGATTGATATCATAATATCATTCGGCTCAATTCCACACTGTTGATTAAGTTCTTTAACGATTAATTCATAAAATAGCTGTTTTTGAGCTTCTGTTCGTTCTTTACTTGTTACACTTATGACAACAACATCTTTGCTGCGCTCAAAACCTAACCCTGTATCTTCAATAATCATCTCATTTGCAGGATGCTGATAAACAATTTGGTAGCGATCTCTTTCTGGTACTTGAAAAGCCTGTACCATTGCACGATGTGCGGCATCTAACAATTTTCGTAGTGATTGATCATCACGACCCTCTATTAAATCAAATCGAATTAAAGGCATAACTAGTCTCTCCTTTTTTAATAAGATGTATCGTTCTTCTTACATTTACCTTTTTTGTAGCTTCTTTATATTGTTTGAGAACCTTGATACAGGTTCGCCTTGCCGCTCGTGTTAAACTCTCTTATTTTTTCTTTAATTGTTTCTTTTACTGCTTGCTTACCCGGTGTTAAAATGGACCGAGGATCATATAGTTCGGGATTTGTACTTAATACATTACGAACTGCCTTCGTCCAAGCTTGTAAACACTCCGTATTAACATTAATCTTAGCATGACCAAGTTGGATCGCTTTTTGAATTTGGCGAGTCGGAATTCCTGATCCCCCATGTAAAACTAGCGGAACTCCTGTTAATTCAGATATTTGCTTCATTTCTTCAAATCCTAATTTCGGTTCTCCATTATATGGACCATGAACTGATCCAAGAGCTGCTGCCAAGGCATCAATATCCGTTTCCTGTACAAGTCGATAACACTCAAGAGGATCCGCATATTTGATTCCGCCAATTAAACCGTCTTCATTTCCGCCAACTGTGCCGACCTCAGCTTCTACAGAAACACCATGTGCTTTCGCATAGTCAACTACCTGTTTAGTCATGATAATATTTTCTTCAATAGGATAATGAGATCCATCAATCATAACAGATGTATACCCTGCATCAATTGCTTGTTTACAGCGCTCTACACTCATACCATGATCTAAATGTAATGCAACTGGAACTGTTATTTCTTTTTCTTTCACTAAAGAATTCACCATTGCCGCAATAATACGAAAGCCGCCTAAGTAATCAACAAGGCGATCAGATGATGCTAAGATGACAGGTGCATTTTCTTCTTGTGCTGCTTCTAATGTTGCTTCAATCCATTGAAAACTATTTATATTGTACTGCCCTACTGCATAGCCTTCCTCTTTTGCTTGTATGAGCATATCCTTCATCGAAACCAATCTCATTCGCTTCCCCTCCATTTCCTGAAATACTATACACGGATCATGGTTATTACTTATTACTCACACTTACTCATCTTCTTTTGGTAAGAAACCCAATTATAAAACGATTACAATAAATCACTTACGATAGGTGTCTCCTTACTGACAAACCATTATCTCCATGAAATCATCCGGTTTATTTTTGGTTATATCATGGTTAACTTTTGGTTAATTATTAAACCTATCATAATATTTAAATCTCGCTTAGTCAATAACTCTATAAAACTTTTTCTTTAATCAGGGAGGTTTGTCATAATATAAAACAGTTTCTTACTCCTTTTTCGTATAAAAAAAAGCCTCCGCTAGTCATAAAACTAACGGAGGACTCTGTCTTGGTTTACTTAACACGATACGAGACAGTTATCATTTCGTTAAAAAGTTTTCAGTGTAAAAAGGACGTGAATCAGGACTAAAGGCTACTCCGACTCCTAGTCTTTCAAAATCTGATTGTAAAATATTTTTCCGATGGCCAAGCGAGTTCATTAAGCCTTCATGGGCAAAGATACTGCTTATTTGACCTGTGGCAAGATTCTCTCCAGCCATTCGGTACGTAATATTGTCTTCTGTCATCCGTTCAAACGGAGATTGACCATCTTGGTTTGTATGACTAAAGTAGTTGTTATCAGCCATATCTTGGCTGTGGTCACGAGCTGTTTCTCGTACCGCTTCATCCCAGCTGAGCACAGAGAGGCCATGTGCTACTCTAGCAGCATTTGTTAGGTCAAACAGCTGATACTCAAAGCCTTCCTTTAATTCTTCACTTGGGACAGGATAGAATTTTTCCCTTTGCTGTTCTAGTTCCTCACTAATAATTTGAATGGCTGTTACTGTTTGATCTTTATGCTTATCATAAAAGATTGTTACATAATTCTGATCAATAAGAAATGTATCGTATTCCTCGTTGTTTTGAACTTTATAAGACACTAATCCCTTTTGAATGCTTGTAAGTGGTTCATCCGTCATTGTAAGAACTGCTTCTCTTGATCTTGAGAAGGAGATTCCCATTGTAGACGTTAGTAAATCCTGATTTGTATATAATCCAGCCACCTCATTTTGATCATTATACGCGACCATGACAAAGTTTTGATAATTTTCGTGGTAAGCTACCCAGTCTACTCCATATTCATTTAAGGAAGACCGTTGTGGAGCACCAAATTGCTGTTCCACCTGTTGCTGAGAATCTCCAATCTCAACATTATAAACTGAAAACGATTGTTCAGATGGAGCATTTAGCTCCGGAGGATCTATAACTTGTTGCTTTTCCGGTTCCTTTTCCGGTAAAGTTTGTATCAGTTTTTGAAACAAAAGCTGGATTTCATTGCTAACTTTAGTTACTGCAGAAACAACTTTAGGATTTTCCTTTATCTCTGTTATATCTGTACGTACTTCTTCAACTACACCTTGAACACCAACCTGTTGGTAGGTATCTCCATAAAAATACCAAAACCCGCCTGCAACCAAAAGCAAAGCGATTATATTTTGTACTCTCGGCAAAAACGACACTCCAGTCTCGAATTTCATTTTGTCATGATTTTAGCAAATACATAGAACATAAACAAATTACATTCTATGTTCAAAAAAAATTCAACGAGCTAATCAAAAGCCTTCTTTTAGATATCTTCGAGGTAAAAGCTAAACAATGACCTTACCTTGATGATAACGGACAATGATGAAAATTTGGTGAAAGGGGACATTGTAGTTATGTTAAAATAAATGAATTACTAAAGGTAGAGAATACTTTGTTATTCTCGTAGATATGCAATAAGGGTAACTTAGGAGTGTAATTTAATTATGAATAAAAAAGATATCGCACATATTCGAAAGCAATTCAAAATAGGTAATGACTTACTCAAAATTTCTGACATTTTTAATGTCTATATTATGAAGGAATCAAGTGAGATTTACCATCACCAAAGTCAACCATTTGAAATGCTTGACGAAGATCAAAAAGAGTTATTTATGAATAATTTCAAAAAATTACTTGCTGGCCAAATGGATGAGAAGCTCTTTGAATTAAAGTTTCAAAGAGATGCTGCAAATAACAGTCAGCTTATTTTACATCAAGGATTACTGAGCCATGATGTGGAGGGCTGGAAGGAGCAGATGCTTCAAATCGTAAACAAAATGCTCAAGGACAAACAATTTGAAATGGATATTGTTGTCACATTCATTCGCGGAGAATATTTAAAGCCAATGAAACGCCGAAATGAGGAAGCTGAAGAAAGTGAACGGGATACTGTTTTCTCCCACCCCTTTATTTTATGCAGTATCAATAATACACAAGAGCCAAAAAAAGAACTGCTTTTTGACTACGTGGAGAAAGAGTTCAAGTACAATTTTGTTGTAGACCCAATCATTAACCTCAATGCTCCAATGGGAGGGTTTCTATTTCCTTGTTTTACTGATAATGCAGCAGATGTCAACCACATTCTGTACTCCGCTGGTAAGGTTCATGAGCCCGATCATCAATTCATCGAGGAAGTTTTAAATGGCGAAGAAACGATGACTGCAAAAGATGACAAAATCGTCTTTGAAGAAATTATAAAAGATGTAACAGGAGATCAGCTAAATACATCAACTCTCTCCAATGTATATGAAGAGATTAACCGTATGATCGTAGAAAATGAAGAGGAAGAACAACCAAAATTGGATTCCATGGATGTTGCTAGGGTTTTAAAGATGAGTGGCCTTGAAGATGTAAATACAGAAAAGGTAGAATCAGCCTTCCAAAAAATTATAGATGATGACAAATATGAGATAAAAGCTAGCAGCGTATTGCCGAAGTTCACTTCAAAATCGATTAAAATCAATACAAAAATAGCTAACATTTCTATTAGTCCGCAAGATTTAAGATATGTCAAGCAGGTTCAATTAAGCGGGAAACGTTATCTCATGATTGAAGTGGAAGAAGATACTGTGATTGAAGGTTTTACGATGATACCGGAAGCTTTTGGTGTGAACCCGGAGGAATAATATATAGAAATATTTGTTTCCTATAAATTATTCTACTAAAAAAATACTATGGTTCTGAAACATCTTAATTTGGGAATGCTTCAGAACCTGCCCTGTCTAAAAAAAGGCTTCTCACAGTTTTTTAAAACTCATGAATAGCCTCTTTCTTTATTATCTCAATGTTAACTAAATATTAGGATTTCACTTTCACCTTACTAACGAAGCAACATTTTTACTGCCCTAGTTTAATATTCCTTTTTCCCTATTTAAATCTTTTATTTATAAGCTGAACTAAAGAATTCTTTTATATCTTTATCCTGCGGATAGGACAACCAACTATAAAAGGAAGCACATGAACCCTTCCCGCTTCCCTCTACCCAGCCTTTTTAACTGCTCGGCCAATTTCTAAGTTTCCAGATCGTTTTAATTTATTCCAACCGACTCGAGTTCCTCTTAGGGCTGCTAAAAGAGATTTCCATGCTACCAATAAAAGAAGATAACGGTAGAAAATTCTTTGTAGAAATAACGGAATGAGTGGTTTAAGACCTAGCTTTTCTAATCTGAATGCGAATAAACAAATGAGAAAATCAGCTAGCAGGTAACAAGAATAAAGTAATAAAGATTTTTCTATATTTCCAGAGACGATGCCCAAAACAAATAAAATGTCGATAAATGGTGCAAATAAAGGATATAAAAATTGAAACAGCAGCATATTCGGGAGCGCAAGGTAGCCTAATGATTTATGTTTTATTCCACAAAAGGCTTTTCTATGCTTCCAAAAGCATTGCAGTGTTCCAAAGTGCCATCTATAACGTTGCTTAAGAAAATCTCGGCTGTTTTCTGGGGCTTCAGTATAGGCATATGCATCTTCATCAATGGCAATTTTATATCCCTTGCGCAGAATTTTTAAAGACATGTCCGTATCCTCTGCCAATGTATCAGCTGTAAAATATCCAATCTCTTCAAAAACCTTTTTTCGCCAAGCTCCAATTGCACCTGGGACAACGGTCACACAATTGAGCATCGCATATGCACGTTTTTCTAAATTAAAACCTGTTACATATTCAACATGCTGCCAAATCGTTAACAAGTTTCGCATATTACCAACTTTTATATTTCCTGATACTGCGGCAATTTTTTCATCGATGAAATGACGAACAAGCAACGAGATTGCTTCAGGTGAAATTATGGTATCCGCATCAATGGCGACAATAATTTCACCGTTTGCCTTTTTGATCCCCATATTTATCGCTGAGGCTTTTCCCCCGTTTTTCTTTTTAATAAGCTGAAGCATTTCATTCGTAGCGAAGTTCTCAGTTACAATCTTTGAGGTTTGATCTTTTGACCCATCATCGACCACAATGACTTCAACATTTTCATAATCACTCTTTAAAACTGACTCAACCGTTCTTCTTATCACCTTTTCCTCATTGTAGGCAGCGATAACGACGCTAACAAGCGGATGGAATCGATTCCCTACATCTGGCAAATTCTTTCGTTTTTTATGCTTACTTGCTAAATAAAGAAGAATCGAAAGACGTAGAAGGAATATAAATAATATACTATAAAATAAAATAAACATTAAGTTGTTAAAACTTGCTACACTGAATAAAGCAACCTTCGTGCTCTGGATCAATGGATTCTCTACCTTTGTCACAGGTGGCATAATGCGCCCCTTTGTCGTATCCATCAGTTCACTAACTGTAACAAATTTATATCCTTCACTTTGTAATGTTTCAATGATTTCAGGCAGTGCTTGAATTGTTGCAGTCCTTTCACCACCACCATCATGAAGTAAAATAATATCCCCTGAAGATGCATGTTTCAGTACCGTATCAACGATTTCTCTTTTATTGTTTGTTTTCCAATCCCTAGAGTCAATATCATAATTGACCGTGATATATCCCATTTGATTGATTTCCATCATTCTTTGAAATGTGGATTTCTCATAAATATTTTGATTATCTCCATTATCTGTATACTGATATTCTCCAAAAGGAGGTCTGTACAATATAGGCGACCGTTCAGTTATTCCTTGAATGATGCGCTCAGTTGTATTTAACTCCAGTTTAAATTGCGAATTCGATACGTTATTCATATCAGAATGGGAATATGTGTGATTCCCAATTTCGTGGCCTTCTTTATAGATTTGCTCCACAATATCAGGATAAAGCATCGCATGTTTCCCAATTATAAAGAATGTCGCTTTTATTTGATACTCATTCAAAATGTCTAATATTTCTTTTGTATACTTCGGATCAGGTCCATCATCAAATGTTAAAACAATCTCTTTATCTTCCGGTTTGCTTAATCGTTCGATTTCAGACGCTTTCGGAATGGAAGTATAGCTTTCCCCTGATATGAAACCAGCATCATCAAAATCAATGCTGCGCTCCCCCGTTCGTTGGTCTGTTTTCGGACGAAGAATACTTCCTTCTCCATAACTGTAGGTAATATCACCATTTTTTACTGTAAGCAATTGATTGATATTATGGCCTTTAACCACATCCCAAATAGATGGATCCTCCGTCCCTAATCTCCATAACGCCACTCCTTGAGCTCCACTTGAGATCGTTTTTTTCCATTGATTATAGAACGTAACACTGTCTAAAAACCATAACTCATGTGATTTATTATTATCCTTATAACGAATATAAGGATTTTTACTCATATCATCCCATTGTATCTCTAAATCAGCTTTGTTAGCCAATCTCATAACTTCTTCAAAGGAAACAGCTTTTCCACCTTGCTTCTTTTCCCAATCCCAGTCATATCCATAATTCCCTAAGCTAACGATGAGCTTGTCCTTTGAAATAGTTGATATATTTTCTTCAAACCATGATGCAGAAGCAATTGGACCTGGATTGATGAAATTCTCATCATACATCATTAAAATGATTCGATCAGAATACTTTTCTAGGTTTTTATAATCAAATGCCTCATTAGCAGGTGGAACATCGATTGTTACTAAAAGGCCATCCTTATGAAAAGTACTATAAAGCTCCTTCATGAAATTTGTCAGCAGGTCTCGATCGCTTTTGTGTATGTTCTCAAAGTCTATATTAATTCCATCATAGCCATGCTTTGTAATTTGTTTATGTATATTCTTAATTAGTTTTGCCTGTGCTTCTGGCGAATTTAGCAGATTATGGATAATTTCTTGATCCCACTGACCATCAACCGCATTATTAATCAAGGGAAGTACCTTTGTATCATGCCTTTTTGCCAGTTCTCCTATATTCTTTTGAATGTCACTTTTTAACTCTAGATTCTTATCAACATGAAACCATTGCGGAATAAGTACATCGATCTGATCAATATTTTGCTTTAAGGAACGTTCACTATTGACATCCCAATTTACATAGAAAGCATAAAAATCATTGTTATTCTTCACATTACTATTTAAATATTTATTATTTGAGGTTGTATTTTCAGATAAGGAATAATCCACATTCCTTTTTTCAGATTGACTAATTGTTGAGTATTCATTTATTTCTTTTGTTTCCCATTGAGGTAAGACGGGATTAAAATAAATACTTAACCCTACTAAGAATGTTCCTAACAAAGCAAAAACAACCATAATCGAAACAATACTTAGTAAAATCCCCCACCTTTTGCTTGAGTCATTTTCAAAAACAAAACCTGCAGCTGTATGGTCAAAAGTTTTTTTAGTTTTTCTTCTCCTGTAAATAAAATCAGATATCCGTTTATACATTATAACCACCTGCTTTATTTATTTTTTTCCAAGACATTAAGGTGAAAAAGTCCTTTTCCACCTTGAAATAATATGAAAGCATCTGTTTGCCATTAAACTAAAAAAACATTCCAAATCCCAGCCATTATTTTTCGGTTAGGAAAAATTCTCCTTTGGACAGCATTGAATTTGATCAAGTTTTTACAAAAGTCATTACTTACTCAACTTCTCTGATCATCCTGTTCTTATTAACGTCTAGGAATTAATTTAAGATTTTTATATGAAAGCAAGTTAAATCTTAACAGAAGTATTTTCACCAGCATATATGCTGATTTAACGAGTTTCATAAGATACTTTCAGCTTATTAGTGCCTTTTAATTTTTTGTTTAGTCACTTTAGCATATGGTCTAATTACGTCGAATTACATAATTTCTTCACTAAATAAGAGAATACTCTCTCAAAAACAATGATCTATTTCATAAAAAAACAGCTGTAATTCGACTTTCTTTTCATCTATGTATATTTTCTTATTTTTAACGATCTTTTATTTAAAGCTTAAAAGGTAATACCTTATATCCCATTTGAACTGAGGAACAGTAAGGAATCTAGCAATCTTAACGCTACAAAAGTAATGGAATCATCCAAAAATTCCCTTTACTTCTTCGTTTACTACCATTTTTAAAAAAGGGCACAAAATTTGACAATCTTTTTGGTAAAATGAGTGTGCATTTGTGAAACTTGCACTTTAGAAAGAGGATATACAACTCAAAAAGATAAAGGGAGACTGAAAATGGAAACTAAAGTAAGCGATGATAATCGAGAGAAAAACAGGAAATTAACAACCAAAATTGTCATTTGCATCAGTTTATTACTCATTATTGGTGTAGGTATATACGGATATTCTGTATACAGTTCAGTCGAAAGTACCTTAAAACAAACACATAAGCCGTTAGAGCATGAAGTTTCAACAAATCGTGATGCAAAGATAAGTTTCAGTAAGCAAGATCCTATTTCGATTTTATTATTAGGTGTAGATGAACGTGAGAATGACCGCGGCCGTTCCGATTCAATCATTTTATTGACCGTTAATCCTAAAGATCAATCAACTAAAATGGTCAGCATCCCACGTGATACACGTACTGAGATTGCTGGTCAGGATATGGAGGACAAAATTAACCACGCTTATTCATTCGGCGGGATAGACGGGACGATTGAAACAGTTGAAAATTTCTTGGACATTCCAGTTGACTTCTATATTGAAGTTAATATGAAAAGCTTTGAAGGGATTGTAGACGCAGTAGGTGGGGTAACAGTTAACAATACACTTGATTTCACTTATGAGGGTTCACATTTTAAGAAAGGTGAGCTGCAATTAAACGGTGCAGAGGCATTAAAATATTCTCGTATGCGTGATCAAGATCCCCGAGGTGACTTTGGCCGTCAAGAACGACAACGCCAAATTATTGATGAAGTTATTAACGAAGGAGCCAGTGTTAAAACTCTTGCGAATTATGGCGAGGTATTAAAAATAATTGGTGAAAATCTACGAACTAATTTAACATTTAATGACATGAAGAGCATCCAGTCGAACTACAAAGAAGCCCGTCATAATATACAGCAAATACAAATTAATGGTCATGGAAAAGAAATTAATGGTGTTTACTACTACATCGTATCCCAATCAGAACGCACAGAAATTTCTACAATGCTAAAGCAGCATTTGAATATTGACTGATGGAAGCAGCGGGACGGTTTCACTGTTCCCTTCTTTGTTCTAAATTGAATAATAGAAGCAATAGAACCGTCCCCCGCTTATTAATTAACTGTTTTGGTACATGCCGAACTAGATTTCTTCAGAAATATGAGATGCTTAGAAAAAATAATAGGGCAAAAATAAATTGCTCTTTATTTTCTCTACTAGTTGATTTAACAAGTCTTTTATTTACTCTTATCCTCTTCAGATTTTTCCAAAGATAAGAGGAAAGTTGTTTTTTAAAATTTTTTCTACTATTTAAATAGAATCAACGTAGCATCGTTTCTGGCATATTTGCTTCTCTTAAATCGTTCAAAATACAATATAAACATAAGTACCAGTCCTAGCTTGCCTTATTAGTTCCCAGTAAAAGCCCGGAGCTCAACCCATTCCCCAGGGGTTCCAGAGGATATACACTTCCAGCCCTCTACAATGTATTTGCTTCCCTTTTCTCCTAGTTCACGAGGGTCTGTGTTAATTCTTACATCTCCTTTTGCCCATGAAACGGCGGGAACATCTCCTGCAGGACTGCTTTTCCCCCAGTCTAATTTATTTGAGCCATCGGTAGAGAATAGATATTTCGCTTGGACGTTTTTCGTTATTAATTTATTCTCTGTGAGTCGGGTAACGTGATGAAAGTCACCGTTGAAATGCTTTACATCAGTTGATTCTCCTGTTAACAATGCTTCCTGCATAATACTGTCTTTTAATGGATAGCCGCCTTCATTTTTATAAACAACTGTATGCTTAAAATTATTGGCTTCGACTCCTATGATATTAATTTTCTCTGATTCTTGTTTAAATACAAATCCGTAGGTCGTAAAGGACCCGAATGCCCCAAGAGAAACTCCGTTAAAATTTACGGCAGCAGCCTTATATATTTCAATTAAATTTGTTGGCGAATCAGTTCCTTTCCCTTCAACATGGATGCCGGTAAAATTGATATTTCGTACTGTTTGATTTTTTCCTAATCGAATCGGTGTTTTGCCGCCGAAGTAACAGCCATTAAAGACAAAACTATCTAAACCAGCCTTTGTAGAACCATCGATTTCTAATCCTACATTCATTTGATCAACTCTTCCAAACGTACAATCATTAAATGTCATGACTCCTGAATTGTATCGGTCATTCCAAATAGAGAGTCCTGTCCCACCTGTACCATATCCGCTCCTTACACCCGTCATATTAATATGTGAAGCATTCATAAGGCGAATTCCATATTGATTCTTGCCTAGGCCTGCTATTGTTACGTTTGTCATCGTTATTTGCCGAGGCAGAATTCCAGCCTCTCGATTTAAGTTTTCTCCAACATCTCCGATACGTACACCGCTATTATCACCAGTCAATCTTATTAACAGATTATGGAACTGAATTCTTAGATGCGTTCCAGATGTCACGATTGCATACTCTTTGCCTGTATACGTAATTTTTGTACTTTGATCGCTATGTCCTTCACCGTATAATACAACTCTTTCCGGCACCTTGATCGTCTTTGTAATTTTGTAATTCCCTATAGGAAGCAGGACGATTCCACCACCTGACTTGCTTACTCGATCAATCGCTTTCTGTACAGATGCCGTATCATCATGTTCTCCATTGCCTTTTGCGCCGAACTCCTTTACAGAAGTCATATTAGAATCTATTTCAATTGATTTTTGTCCATTACTTTTGACATATAAAATAAACAAGATACAGTTTTGTATTAACAGAAACAAAACCATGTAGAATAAAATAGATTTTTTAAAATTCCGCATTCGTACCTCCTGTTAGCAAGTAAAAAAATAGACAAGAATCTAAGTTCCTGTCCACTTTTCATATATGTTTCATTATTGAGTTACAGTTACCGGTATTCTCCCTTTCATACTTGGACGACCTATAGAAATATATTCGAATCCGGTTTCTTGAATATCCTCTTTTGTAAAGACATTTCGACCATCGACAAAGATTGGTTGCTTCATTCCATTTTGTACTGATTTTAGTAGCTTTAAATCTTTAAACTCTTTCCAATCAGTTAGTAAGCAAACAGCATGACTGCCTTCTGTTGCCTCTTTTGCACTAACGCACCATTCTATGTTTTCGTTAGCTTCAATTAACGACTTGAAATTCTCCATGGCAATAGGATCATAAGCTTTTATATGCGCACCAGCCTTATTCAGCTCTTCGATGATTTCTTTTGCAGGTGCATCACGTACATCGTCGGTATCTGGTTTAAATGCAAGGCCCCAAATCGCAATTGTCTGACCTGAAAGACTTCCTAGAGATTGTTTTAGTTTTTCAATGATGTTGTAACGTTGTTCATTGTTCACTTGGACAACTGATTTTAGTAATTTAAATTCATAATCTTCATTACCGGCAATCTGAATAAGTGCCTGTGTGTCTTTTGGAAAACAGGAACCGCCATAACCGATGCCTGCATTTAAAAAGGCTGAACCGATTCGCTTATCCAACCCCATTCCATTCGCAACTTTAGTTACATCTGCTCCTACTTTTTCGCAAATATTGGCAATTTCATTTATAAAGGAGATTTTAGTAGCTAAAAAGGCATTAGAAGCGTATTTAATCATTTCAGCACTGCGAATATCTGTAACGATAATTTTTTCTGTTAGAGGCTTGTGAAGCTCTATAATCACATCTTCAGCCTGTTTACTTTCAACACCGATGATAATACGGTCCGGGTTGAATGTGTCATGTACAGCTGATCCCTCTCTCAAAAACTCCGGAACAGAGACAACATCAAATGGTTGATCTGTGTTACGACTGATAATTTGTTGAATTTGTTCATTTGTTCCTACAGGTACCGTGCTCTTCGTCATCACAATTTTGTATGTATTCATTTCTGTTGCAATATCTTTTGCAACTTGTTCAATAAAACTTAAGTTCGCTTCACCACTTGGTAATGGAGGTGTTCCAACAGCAATAATAATAACGTCAGCTTCTGTTACACCTTTTGAAATCTCACTTGTAAATGTCAAGTTGCCTTTTTCTACGTTTTTTTTAATTAACTCTTTTAAGCCAGGCTCATAAATGGGAACATCCATATTATTTAACATATCGATTTTCGATTGGTCCTTATCTACACAAATCACTTTATTACCTAGATCTGAAAAACAAACACCTGAAACAAGCCCAACGTACCCCGTCCCAATAACTGCTATATTCAAGATTACCTCTCCTTTACTAAGCTTATTTTGTTTTCTATTTGATAAGGGTTGCCATCGACTTCCCAGCCTTTATAACTAATAATGCGGGCTGGTATTCCAGCAACAACTGCATGATCCGGAACATCCTTTGTTACAACTGCGTTTGCACCAACCATAACGTTATTGCCAACTTTTATCTTTCCAATAATCTTTGCACCTGGAGCAATATACACATAATTGCCGATTTCCGGGACGCCCTTCTTTTCCCCTCTTCCTGCAATTCCGATTGTTACTCCCTGACCAATGTTACAATGCTCTCCAATGATTGTTTTTTGGTGAACAACCGTTAAACCGTAATGTGGAAGATAAAGACCTCTTGAAATTTTTGTACCGAGTGGAATTTGAATACTAGTTAGTAGTGACATCACTCTATGGATAACAAAAAAGCTGAGATAACCAAGTTGTTTTATGATAGGAAATTTGCACTTATCTTTAAAATAACTTCCAATTCTAAAACTAATAAGATACCAAATAGGTTCGTTCACAATAAACATTTTTAGTTTCCCAGATAAACTGTGATAATTTCCTACTTTGGCATATCGATGAATATCTGCCTTTAAATCCTTCAGCATATGTGCACCTCTTGATTACATTGCTTCGTAAGCTCTTGGGCATATTTTGCCGGAGTTTCAGCCCCAGTTATTACATTTGGAATATTCTCTTCTAAATGATGTTTTAATCGTCCTCTGTTTTTCCAGCAGCTTTCTACTTTTTTCATTAAATCCTCTGCCGTAATATCATTAATGTCTAGTACATAATCATGTAGTTTCAACAATTCCATAATACCCTTTGTTTTATGCTCATAATTAATAGCAACAGTCGGTATATGACTTGATAGCGCAAAAATATTTGAATGCATCCTAGTTCCAATAAACATGTCCATTTTTGAATAGAAATACTTTAATTCACGAGGGTGAAAATCATAATCTATTAACTTAGCATATCTTGAATTGATACCATTGATAATTTCCTTACTAATAATTCGATCATCATTAAAAGGATTTGGTCCTAATACCTGTGGCATTAATAACACTTTCCCATTATATTTTTCTTCGATATATTTAATGGTCTCTTGAATACTATGAATATACTTCTCACGATAAAAAGCTGTATTCTCAACCTCTGGAAAATTCCAGTCTCTTGCTGTAAGGCCAATAATTGGTCCATGATGATTTTCTTTCATCTCATGAAATAGTTTGTCAACTAAATCTGACTGTTGAGCTTCCATACAAAAAGCGGAATCTGGAACAATGGTGACAGATTCGTTTTGGCAATGAATCTTTTTTAACCACTCTTCTGAAATGTTTTCGCGAATATAAATTTTATCCACTTTATCAAGCACTCTTTTTGCCAGCTTTTGCATCTGATTATTATAAAAAGGTCCAATCGATTGTGAATAAATAATAACAGGCTTTTTATAATCGAATGCTATTTTAATTTGAACAAGATGCTGCATAAGAGCTGCGCTAAATCCGTGGGATAAAAGAAACCCGCCACCGCAGCTTACAACCACATCGGCCCACTCATAATCCGAATCTATACCCTTTTGATTACTGTTTAACATTCTCATTAATTTACCTGCTGATAATAGTTTTAAGAATTTTGATGTTTTAGGATCGATTGATATATTTGCTACACATGAAGCAACTGATACATCATACGCATTCTTATCAACCTCTGGAAATCTACTCTTTATCTTAATAGAACAACCAGGGTTATTTTTTCTTAGTGAATCTATCATGGAAAGTAGAATGCCAGCATCCCCTTTATTTCTAGATGAATGTGCATTAATAATTAAGATATTCACCGTTGCCCACCGACTCCTTTTCTTTTTTTCATCAATTTGCTGTATAGATCACGAACTACTTCAACCTTTAAGATGAATAGCAGCAACGTAAATAGGGTTATATATCCCAAAAAGAAGATGCCTAAAATAAGTAATTTGATAACGACATTAGATAATTGTTGCCAGTTAAATAAATCGAAAGAACTAACTAGATAGAGTATGAAACTTGATAGAGTAAGAGCTAAAACGATTTTCATGCTGGTTTTTATTAACGTACCTGACCACATGTTGGGCAGCTTTAATGTTAACTTCTTCCCCATATGAACCGTACTAATCAGCATTGCAATACTTGAAGAAAGTCCTAAACCTGAAAGACCCATCATGTTGACAAAAATAATACTTAATCCCATGTTAATAACTAAACTGTAAATAATAATTTTAATAGGTGTTTTTGTGTCTCCAAAGGCAAAGAAATTCCTCATCATGATTTCCCTAAATGCAGTAAATAAGAGACCGATGGAATAGTAGAAAAACACACCCGCTGTTGCAATTGTTGCTTCTTTATCAAAAGCGCCTCTTTCAAAGAGTACTTCAATTATTTGATTGCTAAATAGGATAAAAAATAGAGATACCGGTCCTACTAGAAAGAGAACAGCAAGAAGGCTATCTTGGGTCAATTTCACTAATTCTTTTGTCTGTACTTTGGTTGTTAATCTTGATATACTTGGAAATGTAACGGTAATAATACCTGTTACAAAAATCCCCATTATTACTGTACGTAGTCTAAAGGAATACATTAAGGCTGAAATACTACCTTCTTGTAGGGTAGATGCCAATAGTCGGTCAACAACCGCATTTAGCTGACTAAAAAACGTACTTACTAGAATGGGAAGTAATAGCAACATAAATTCTTTTGAACGAAAATCCCAAAACTGCTTTGCAGGCTTTAATCGATAATCATAGCGTTTTAAAAAGAAATAGAGCATGACAAATTGTGTAGCAAAGCCAATAAAGGTAACATATGCAATACTTTCAATCCCGTAGTTTTTACCAAAAACAAGCAAGTAAACAATAATCAGCAAATTGCTTGGCAATACACTAAGGGCTGGCAATACATAACTATCTAAACTGTTTAACATAACTGTATACAGCTGAATCACAATCACAAAGAATGTTAAGGGAAACAAGATTTTTAACATATCAATTGACAAATGTTCAGCATGATCAGGGAGACCTGGTGCTATAAAGGCAACAAAGCTTTCCCCTTTAAAAAACACGAACAGATACAAAAATAATGTGGCAAGGAAGAAATATTGAACAACCTTATTTGTAAACTCATAGGCGTCCTCTTTCTTAACAAGATACTTAACAAATAAGGGTAAGAAGACACTACTTAAGCTTAAAGAAAATGTAATACCTAAAGTGGCCGGAGTTAACGCAACATAGTAAGCATCTGATTCAAATGTTGTACCAAAATAATAAGCAACAAACGTTTCACGCAAAAAGCCTAAAACTTTACTTACTGTTGTGATAAGAAATACAAGTGCCCCAGCCTTCATCAATTTTGCAGACATACTTAGCGAACCTTCTATCTTTAAGAATTAGTCAATTTGGTTAAATAATCACCAATCGCTCCTAAAAGTTTACTGTTATCAAATTCATATTTTTCGTATTGTTTCTCTTTCACTACTTTAATTGCAGTCTTTAAATCTTTTATATCGTAAACTGGTTCAATCAACCCTTTTTGTTCAAACAATTGAGCAATCTCGAGCTGGTGATCATCTACATGCTCGCCATACTCCTTTTGCCTAGGTACAACAATAACCTTTTTGTCTAATTTCAGGCATTTAATGATTGAGCTTGTCCCTGAGTGGGTAATAATTAATTCGCTATCCGCAATACATTGATCCATTTCTTCCGGACTAACTAAGTCAGAAGAGACAAAGTATTTTGGTTTATAATTTGAATATCCAATCTGCGCAATTATAGGTTCAGTAATGACCTTCTGCTCAACAAGATGATCTAATTCCTGGAACAAGCGATCAAATTGAAATCTTTGAGTTCCTACAGTAACAAAAATCAATAGATAACCCCCTTATATTCTGCCTTTGGGTAATATTTTTTTAATTCTTCCCATTGAATATAAAAGCGATCGGCAAACTTATAAACAATTCTACCTGTAATGGTTGGCGAATTAATCTTGGCAAAGCTTTCAATGAAAATGACCTTTGCATTTAATAGTTTCCCGAAAAAGCACACTGGAATGACCGCACCGGCACCAGTTGAGATAATAACATCAGGCTTTTCTTTTAATACAATAGATAGTGATTTTAAAATATTTGATGCAAAATCCCAGATAAAACTTAGATTCTTTCTTTCCTGCTGATTCATATAATATGTTTTAAAGTTTTTTTCTAAAGAGGCTGTACTCGTATTTTCTTCAGTTACGATAAAAAATTCATGCTCTTGTGCTAGTGGGAGCAATTGCTTTAACTGTGCTAAATGCCCCCCAGATGAACTAATTAAACAAATTTTCATGTTTATTCACCCTCTTTTTTCGGCTCAATTTTTTATATAATAGTGATAGATCCTTTAATAAAACATCAAGATCATATTTTTCAGCAATAAGACGTTGATTATTATGCCCCATCTCATAGCGAAGTTCTCTATTTACTAAAAGATCTGTTAATCTTGCGGCTAATTGAGGCACATCTCCAGGTTTGACAAGATACCCATTTTCATCGTCTTTAATAACCTCAGGAATGCCTCCAACAGGAGTACTAACAATTGGCAAACCATAATCCATTGCTTCTAAAATAGCCATCGGCAATCCTTCATTATAAGATGGTAAAACCAATAAATCAGATGTTTTTAAGAGAGATTTCTTCTGATCTCCATTAATCCACCCCAGTGTTTCCACATATTCATGAAGCTGATATGTATCTATTAACTGATTAACCTCTTCTATCTCACCATCCCCTGCTAATAAGAACTTTCCTTTAATTCCGTTTTCCTTTAATAGCTTTATAGCCTCAATAAGATCGTACGTTCCTTTCCGCTTACCTAAACGCCCCATAAACAAAGCGATTGGAGGTACGTTATTCTTCTTTTGCAGCGTAAAATTAGATTTTGTCACCCCATTATAAAGGACTTGAACTCTCCCATTTGGGACCAGACTGGAAAAATATTGGTACCATTCTTTCGACAGCACAACTAATTTATCACATTTGTTCAAAATGAACCGGCAATATTTCTTTTGCCCTTCACTTAATCCTGCATAGAAGTCCTTAAAGCTTGAGCCATGTACATGCACAATAACAGGAATAGAAAAAGTCTTTGCAACCAAAACGAATAATGATTTTCGATAAAAGCTTCCTTTATAAGACATATGGATGTGAAGTACATCAGGTCTATTTGTTAGTAGTTTTAGTAAAAAAAGAAAAAACCCGCTAACAAATATGGATACCCGCTTTAATGCACTCCCAGTAATATAAGTTGCCACCATATCCATGGTAAATTCTTTACTAATTGAAGAGTCATTAATATTTTTCATAACGGTCACGATTCCACCCTTGTCAGCTAGAGAAGAACCTACAACTAATACTTTGGTTTTCATTGGATCCACCTTCTTTCGCTTTCTTCTCTTTTTACAATGTAAAATCCCTTATCAAGACTGGATCGTTTTGCTAGAGTCAGAATGTCTTTCTTGTTTGAGAGAAAAGGCCATACCTATTATGCCAAAGATGAAAATATACCCTGGAGCACTATTAAATATTTGTTCTCCAGTAGATTCTACAATGGCTTGAATGAGGATCAGTACGGCAAATAAATAGAAAACTTTTATATTGAGATTATTTTCAGCTCTATATGCTCTTAACAAATAAATACAAAAGTAGGAAAATATAGCCAAAAGGGCCATTCCACCTAAAAAACCAATTTCACCAATAATATGAGGCCAGTAGGTATCAGTTGCCCATTTAGGATCGTCAGGCCTAAGACCGTATACTTTATCTAAGCCATATTCATAGTAAACTGGGCTATAATTGGTTCTTGCAATAAATCCTCCATACCTTCCAAAACCAACACCAAACGGAAATTCATTCATTGCAACTTGATAACCAATAAAATAAAGTGCTTTTCGTGCAGAATCTAAATAACTTGCCTCAATATAACGATCAACTGTTAAATTGACCAGTTCGATTATTTGATCTCCGATGACGTAATAACCTAGTGTCGTAAATAAAATAATCCAAAATATCCGTCCTAGCATCTTTTTATAACCGAGTTTAAAAAAAGAAAAAATATATGTTGTCATTAATGTTAAAACAACTTTAAATCTGAATGAAAGCATGGCTGCTAGAAAAAACAAAATCGTATAAATACCAAATTTGCGATCATCTTTTACCGTATAATTTGCTAAGCAATACAGCCCAACAACAGCCATGAACCACCCATATACACCGGGATGGATAAACAAAGATTGGACACTCACAATACCTGCGCGGACATCTATCATATTGTTTGTGTGTAAAAAATTTCTAAACGGCTCATAGAATACTAGATCAATTCCAGCAAATATAGCGATAATGACCGCGATTACCTTCACAATTTTAATATATCTAGTTATATCTTCTTCTGAAAAAGGAACAGACCTAAAAATAAAGAAGATGAATAACCCTTTCAACATTAAAAATAAACCTTGTAAAGTGATCGTAAATGGAACAGAGTGGATCAGCGAAGAGATCAAGCCAAGTAAAACAATCATGAAACATGCAATAAACGTAAAATCAAACGTAAATCGTTTGTTTTTAAAATTTTTATAAAGAACAATAGGTAAAAACAGGACAATAAAGAGTTCATCTAAACTACTAATCATTGTTCCAAGAACACTATTCAACTGTTCAAGAAGACCTGTTAATAAATCCTGAAAAATAATGAGAACGAGAAAGTAAGGAAGTATTTTTTTAAACCAGCTATAGTCATGAAAGTATACTAAAAATAAAACATAGATCGTTATTCCAATAATAAATATAGGGAGGTAAATATGAATGATCGCCGCTAATCCTATGATAAAAGATAAGGATATCAATAGTATGATATTTCTTGTATTACTCATGCCTAATACCATTCATTTTTTCCTCCCGAATGAATATTAATAATTAGATTCATCTTTTTCTAATTGACTTTCATTACCCATAATAATAAGAAGTACTTTCTCTCTCCATCCCATTAAGTACAACACCTAGTAACCTAGCATTTACGTTACCTAATAGCTCCTTAGACTTTTTAATCGTCTTGATCTCTGTTTCTCCGCTTCTTACAACAAGAAGGACTCCATCTACTTCACTTGCCAAAATCACACCATCTGTAACTGCGATGACAGGAGGAGCATCAAACACGATTAAGTCGTACATATCTTGAGTAGTTGTGATAAATTCCTTCATTGCACTTGATCCCAGCATTTCAGATGGATTTGGTGGGATTGGGCCACTTGAAAGAACAAATAAATTCCCTTGTTTTGTTGGCTTAATTGCCTCCTCAAGCTTTACTTGTTTTGTAAACACATTTGTAAATCCTAAGGTGTTTTCTACTTGAAACGTATAATGCACAGTAGGCTTTCTTAAATCAACATCCACTAGTAGTACTTTCTTTCCTTGTTGAGCAAAGACAGCTGCTACATTAGCAGCAGTTGTTGATTTCCCTTCACCTGCATTAGGAGAAACGACGAGCAATGTTTTTATTTCCTTATCGATTGAAGAAAATTCTATATTTGTTCGAATCGTTCGATATTGCTCTGATACATGAAACTTCGGATGCTCCATCGTAATTAAGCTACGTCTATTGGAATCCATTTTCCTGCTTTTCTTTCTTTTAAGAACCAAGTGACTCCCTCCTTACCTGTTGAGTAGGCTTTTGATCCGCTTTGAATTTAGAGATCTCGTCTTGCTTAAATAACGAAACAATTCCTATAACAGGAAGGCCCAGCTTTTCAATCTCCCGTTCCGTTTTAGCGGTATTATCCATATATTCAAATAAGAAAATCAATCCTACACTAACAATTAACCCAGCAAAAAAAGCAATAGCAGTGTTGATAAACGGTTTTGGCTTTACAGGACTATCATTCACTTGAGCTTTAGACCAAACCTTCACATGATCTGCGTTTAATTTCTCAGCAATTTCACGTTGAAAAATAGTTGAAGTTGCATCTGCGATTTTAGCCGCTAAGATTGGATCTTTATCCTCTACGATGATTTTGAAGAGTTGTGATTCTGTCTTCGTTTCAACGTTTATTTGCTTCACCAACTCATCAGATGTCGTATTTAAGTTCAATTCTTTTATAACCAAATCAAGTATGGCTGGACTTTGTATAATCTCACTATACGTATTAATCATTTTAAATGTAGCTTGAATTTCATTAAAATTAGCTTCTTCCGTTTTTTCATTATTTACAATAATCTGTGTTGAAGACTGATAGACAGGCGATAAGACAAAGAAACTTAAAACTGCACTAACTGATGCGGATAATAAGGAAACAGTGATTAATATCCAAAGATGTTTTTTTAGTGCGAAAACAATATCTTGTACGTTTATTTTATCTTCCATTCGAACCTCCATAGGTGCTACATTCCTTAATTTTCGGGGAGCAATTGATGATATTGATTGCTCCCATTAGGTTTTCAATTTAAAAATGAAAGGAGGGTAATAACCCTCCTGAAAAAGCACATATTAATTGAAGGTATATCTCAACTATTCACTCTTTTAATATGCATTTTTATCATGAAACAATATAATGACAGTTTTAAAGATTATTTTGATATCATAGAATATGCTTTGCTTTTTGATATATTTCAGATCAAGTTCAACCATTTCTTTAAACCCAATATTACTTCTTCCACTTACTTGCCATAATCCTGTACATCCCGGTACGACTAATAAGCGTTGTTTATCATAGTCATTGTATTCTGCCACTTCCCGTAATAATGGGGGCCTAGGTCCGACTAAGCTCATATCCCCTTTAAGTACATTCCATATTTGCGGAAGTTCATCAATGCTTGTCTTTCTTATAAACTTTCCTACCCGGGTAATACGAGGGTCATCCTTCATCTTAAACATCGCACCAGTTGTTTCGTTATGCTTTAGCAGGCTTTCAAGTCTTGCCTCTGCATCGGTAACCATCGAACGAAACTTATACATTTTAAATTCCTTCCCATTTTTACCAACCCTTGTTTGTGAAAAAAAAACTGGCCCTTTTGGATCCTCAATTTTTATAGCAAGACTAACAAAAAGAAATACGATACTAGTAATGAGTAAACCGATAATAGATCCAAATATATCCATTAATCGCTTCAAAGCTAAGTAAGACTTTTTTTCTTGATAATCAAGGGATGGTGAAACAGAGACATTTTGTATTTTGGCTAATTCTGGCATAGTTTGACCTTATCCCCCTCAACATTTATGAAATATTTGTTTTGCTTCCTTCAAGAATCTCTTCGATAAATGGTACTAGTTCACGTTTTAGTTCTTCATGTTGAAGAGCAAATTCAATCGTTGTTTGAATAAACCCGATTTTTTCCCCCACATCAAATCGTTTCCCCTCAAAGTCATAGGCAAATACTCGTTGAATTTCGTTTAACTTTTGAATCGCATCTGTTAATTGGATCTCTCCGCCAGCACCGGTTTCTTGTTGTTCTAAAAACGTAAAGATTTCAGGTGTTAAAATATATCTGCCCATGATTGCTAAATTTGACGGTGCTGTTCCTTGCTTCGGCTTTTCTACAAATGAATTTACTTGATAACGTCTGCCTTCGCTTGATATCGGGTCAATAATTCCGTAACGATGTGTTTGGTGATCAGGAACAGTCTGTACGCCAATAACTGATGAATATGTTTTTTCATATTGGTCGATTAATTGACGAAGTCCCGGAACGTCAGCTTGGACAATATCATCACCTAATAGTACGGCAAACGGTTCATTACCAATGAAGTTTCGTGCACACCAAACCGCATGACCAAGTCCCTTTGGCTCCTTTTGGCGAATATAGTGTATGTTAATTTTTGATGATTCTAGTACTTTATCTAGTAACTCCAATTTCCCTTTTTCCAATAAATTCTGTTCAAGTTCAAATGCATTATCAAAATGATCCTCAATGGCGCGTTTTCCTTTTCCAGTCACAATAATAAGATCTTCAATACCTGATTCAATCGCTTCTTCCACAATATATTGAATTGTTGGCTTATCAACAATTGGAAGCATTTCTTTTGGCATTGCTTTTGTAGCAGGTAAGAACCTTGTGCCTAAACCTGCAGCTGGTATGATCGCTTTTTTAACTTGTTTCATGTCTAATTACTCCTTTATTGTTATAGTTTTTAATCAATCTTCTAAATTCGTAACTGACGTCCAATAAGCAAGGAAAAGAGAAGAGAATGGATATCTTTTAAAAATCCATAGTCCTAAATAAAAATAGTTGGATATATTTACAACAACAAACCAACCACATAGAAACAGTTAGAAAAATCATTATGTAATTAAATTTAGTTGAATTATGTAAAAATCACACCAACATCTTATGTACAATATCTTGTATTTCATTGATTCAAGATTCGACAATTCCGAACCCTTAAGTACAAGGAAATAATAAAATAATAAAATTTTGGTTACAATAGGAAATTTGTGAAAGCGTAAACATAACAAGAGATGACCTTCTAGTGAGTTACTACTAGAAAAACACTCTAATATAGTAGAAAGTACTAATTTCAATGTTTTGGATTCTCTTTTAATAGGACTTTTCATTTTCCACAACCAAATGTCAATTTTGAACATGTAAATCCTTAAGCTTAAAAGGAAAATACAAACATCAAACCAGAAATGTTTAGTTAAAATCAAGCTAAAACGTTAGTACTATTTAGCGTTTCCTATTAATCAAGTAAATCTTATTTGAGTAAAACTGCTTATTTTGAAAAAATGGGGTTTTTTAAGGCTGTTTTCCTCCTTTTCATCAAAAAATATCAGATACATTTCAAACGAATCTCTATTTTTAGTTTTCAATTCCCCATAGGAGAGCTGTATGATTTTAACAGATAAAAAAGGAACCAGAGCTTCGTTACTCTGATTCCTTAAAATAGATCCTGTCATTAATAGCGTTACTTTTACATCATCATTTTTGTGTAATCTGAGTACACGAAGACAAAATCTTTTCCCTAATTCCATTTTTAATTGTTGCTACAATGATCTTTGTATATCCCTTGTTCACAGAGCTTTGACGATATTCCTCTAATCTTCCATGCTTTGTGCTCGATCATCATTCCAGATATGAAATAGCAATGTATATCAACCAGGTATCCCGCCTTAAGTCTATATTTCTCCTAGTAAAAAGTTATTATCTCTATTACTTCATCCTTGATCTTACTATCTAGTATTATAAAGTTAACAAATCTTCAATCAATATAAATTATTTTAGCTGTGGGTACTAGAACAATCAGAAGAGGAACAGATTGGTGGATTAATCTAAATGCTTTTTCCATACCGCTTCTTCTTTATTTTTAATTCTATAGAACTTTACGTGAAATAGTTTCATCCATAAGAATCATTATCATCCTCAAGTCACTGTAATTTCAAAGGTAGAAATGGTAAAATTAGACCATGAAATTTATCTCTAGGAGGTAAAAGCTTTGTTACTTTTTGTATTTATCATTATTACTTTGTTGTTTATAATAAGCTTTACTAAAATTTCAAAAAGATCTGATGCAAGAAGTAAAGATCATTATAAGGAGTTAAAAGAACGGAATAAAAACGATAAAATTTGTTAAGTAAGTCCTTATGCATACAAAAGTTAAATAGCAAAGGGTATTTTTTGCTTCATTTATTTTTCTACTATATAAGGAAAGATCTTTTCTTTTTTATAAATTTTGTAATTACATTTACCTTTTTTAAAAACATTTTCATTTATTGCTTTTCCTTATTCTTCTATTAGCTTCAGACAGGCTTGAAGTGGATCATCTTATCTTTAGGCAAGGCAAAAGAATGCCTTGTCTCCTTAATAATTACACTACATTGTTAGCTCTTCTTCCTCTTCTTCTGGTTGAAGAAGGCCTACCGCCTTAGCATATTTCAGCAAATATATCAACACTAGTGATAAGGGCATCAACCGTAAGAAGCTCAATGTCAACTAACGCGCCCATAAACCAATTACCACACCCTTATCCAAAATGCGGTCAATTACTTCAGCTAAACTATACGAGTCTACACTTTTTGAATAGCAGCCATAATATCCCTCATTCCGTAGGCTGAACCAAAGGGAACTTTATAGAATATTCTCTATACCTTATACAGGTGACGCTCCCCTTCATTCCAATGAAGATTCTTCAATTCTAAAACGTAGTAGTATATAATATGAATC
>NZ_JBZFLI010000031.1:0-40045 GCF_058315175.1 Metabacillus sp. RB-C-LZQ-3-1
GAATGGGCTTGTTTCCAACCCTTTCCTTCGTTTGATGTAACAGCTCCAAGATGTTCTAAGGCTCTAAAAGCGTTAGTGAGTTGTTTCTCTCCTGGTGATACAAACCATTTAAAGTTTGAAATGTCACCAACTGTTGCTAATAGATTTAGAATGTTAGCTGTTATATCAGTTGTTTTGATTGCTACCTCTGGGTTGCTAGGTCTAATAGTATCTTCATCACCAACAATGTAATGAACACCGGGGCAAGTACGTCCTGTACGTCCACCTTCTTGTTTTAGAGATGCCCAATCTGTTAAATTGGTTCGAATGCCAGATACTTGTTTAGTGCTCTCAACTTGTCCTACTCTTGCGTAACCAGATGAAATTACAGCTTGTACACCTTCTACAGTAAGACCAGATCGAGCAACCTCAGTACAAAGAACAATTTTTTTGCCTTTACAATTCCCTTTTATGGCTTCAGCCTTTTCTTCTTCACTTGTTTCAGCATGAAGTGAAAATGATTTTTGGCCATATTGTGAAAGTCGTCGAGTTGCTTCAGCTATTTCAGCCTTCCCAGGAAGAAAAGCTAAAATTGTTCCTTGTTCTACCTTGTTATAAGCCTCCATAATGGTTTCTACAGTATAGAGAGTCACTTGATTCTTAATTCGTTGATACGGCTGTTTACAATTGATCTTATGACCAGTAAATTTTCTTTCGACTGGATAAGAACGACCTTCAACTTGTAAGAATCCCACAGGTACATTAAAGAAACTCTTAAATCTCTTTTTGTTCTCAGTGGATAACGTAGCAGACATTAGAACAATTCTGAAGTTAGGATTGCTTTCCACAATTCTTTTCAAGTGTGACAACAGTAAGTGTTGATCCACTGCTCCCTCATGAACTTCATCAACCACAATACACTGAATACCGGATAACCAAGGATTATTTCTTAATTGTCCTAATACAGTTCCTGTAGTTTCGAAGCTCAAATGAGTTTTGAAATTTCCTTTTTTCTCACCTTTGAAGTGATAACCTACTGGAGTTCCAACCTCATAACCGATTGATTCACTAACAAATTTTGAGATACTTTCACAAAGTAAACGTCTGTTTTGAGTGACGATTACTCGTGAGTGATCTTTACCATAATGTTCAGCAATTACCGTTGGCAGTACGACAGATTTTCCACTACCTGTTTCGCCTTCTACAATGATTACTGAGTTATGCTTCATTAGTTCAATCAATTCGTCTGCCTTACGTGCAGCTGGTAAGTGATTGAGATTATCTGGAAGAAAAATTCCGTTTGTTTGATTTTGCATACTATCATTCTCCTTTTTTGTGAAAATCCAGGGAGTTCCCCTGTTTCTCTTTGTCCTCTCTTAGTAGAAAGAGCAAAGAGAAGCAGGGGACCTGCAACCTAGAACACAAAAAAGAAGAGTGGGTAATTTACCCACTCTAATTATAACATTTTTCAGTTGTTTATTGTTACGGGTTTTCAGAATTTTATCCGTTTAGATATTTATGTTTTTCGGAGAACTTTCCAACCGTTCCATATATATCTTTGCTAAATCATATGTTAAGTAAATCCTATCCTTTTGTTGATAATCCTTTTAGATATTCAAATAGAGCTTGATAAATTTTAAGAGAATACTCGTAAATTGTTGGATCATCGTCAGAAAATTCCTCATTATAATCCATTAAATTACGTTGAATAAATTCACCTTCTAATTGGCTGATGTATTTCTTCCGTAAGTCTCCAGATTTAGGATCCAAAATATCTAATACATCCTGGTAAGTAGCTTCATTTCCTTTAATGGTTTTTGCTACTGTAATAGCCATTTCCAATGTGGCTTTTTGCTTGGTTGTATGGTAGTCATGCATATTGCTATCAAAATGGTTGTAGAAAGCAAGGGTATTCCTTTCAACAATTTCGTCAATATTCTCCCCATCTAATGAAGCTATAATATTTTTTGTGGGGTCCTCTTTAGTTAGAACTTGTCCAGGTCTTAAGCTGCTGAAAAAGTCCATTAGAGTTATGATTTCCTTATCTCTTTCGCTTGGTTGTCCATTTGAATCAGGATATCCCACCATATCTTCTACTTCAGCTTTTCGAATGGCATCTTCTAAAAATAACAATTGGCTTGTAGTTAGTTTTAACATACGCTTATCTCTCTCCTTGGTAGTTAACTAATTCGTATTTATGTAATTTGTGGCTCTAACCTAGTTAACCTCGGTTAACCAAAGTGTACGGTGCACTTTTATTTCATTACCAAAAATTTATTCGAAACAATTAATTGGTCTTTCAAGCTATTTAGATCATCTAACGCCATTTCATTTAACTCGTCTCTTATGGTTAAAATTAATAGTGCAGCTACTGACGCACCACCGTATTCAACAAATTTATTTACGGCTGAAGGACACACTTTCCATATTTGAGCGATAGTTTCTTTTATAGGTAAATCTACAAATGCTTTTTGATTTTCAAAGTAAATCCAAGCAATAAGATTAGCAAAGTCCTCTTCGGAACGACAGTTGTTAAATTGATTCCAAAATTCTTCTATAAATTTAGCTTTATATTTGTTCATGTTACTCATTCCCTTCATTTTTTAATATCGAATTCTAGCCCTTTTACCAGCTAATTTCATTTTAGGTCTTCCAACAGCGTAGTAACCACCGTGTTCATGTGAGTGTTCAAGTCTTGTTGGGTACCAATGATGATAGTGTTCTTCTTCATCCTCATCATCATAGATTTCTATAGGTGAACCACTGGATAACTCATAACCATCAACAGAATATCGTTCATTTTCCTGAAGAACCATAATTCCCTCTCTTACAACGGGCTTATTAAGCGTTTCTACGGCACTTATTAAGTTGCTAACATATTTGTAGTCCAATTGATTAAATAGAAAATATAATGACCTTAAATCATCGTCAGATTCCTGGGACCAACTACCGTTTTCTTCAATTTCATTTATTAATTTAGAAAATCTTTTTAGTGAATGAGCAGCTGTAGTAAGGTACTCATTAGCGTTTAAAATATCATTCTTATATTCGCTCACAATAACATTCTCCTTCGTTTATATCTTTTATTTTTATTATGACTGTGTATAATAATATTTGCGAGATATTATTATGGATCTGAGCTAGTTAACTTACTAATTCAGTTCCTTTTTTTATGGCTCCACTAAGACCGAATCCATGATGATATGTAATTGGTTTTCCATACTTTTTCGCTAGATCCTTCACAAACCACATTGATTCGTGACTTATAGCTCCTAACATAACTACAATACAATCAGCTTTATCGACAATTTTTTGGAAAGCTGTCTTATTTTTTGAACCATTTCCCGTACCGTCATGAAATAGTACTTCAAATCCTCCTTTCTTTCCTAATTGTTTACAACTTTTCTTTTGACTACCTCCAATAATACCTATAACTTTCATGGATATTTTCTCCTTTCTTATTTTTTATTTGGACCAGGAATGAATTTATAAACTAAATAGACAATAAGAACACATTGTGCAAGAAAGAATAAATGATACATGTTATTTCACCACCTTATATTTATCTTTATAAATGTATTTTAACACAAATCTTTCTATCTAGCTATATAGAACTTCATAAAAAAAGTAATTTATTGTTACGACAAAAAGAAAAAGGTACATAACTTTGGTTTATGTACCGTTAGAGAGTGATTTACATTGAATGCTTTATTTCTTTCCGTAAGCAATTAATCGTTGATTCGATAATGGCCATTTTTTCATTTAACCAAACTACCATATTCTTCTCTTTATTGAGGTTGTAAATATTAGTTTCGGCTTCCTGGTAAATATGTTTATTCCATTGACTTAAAAGAAATAGTAAATTCTCTGCCTTCTTAAATCGCAATGCTTCAGGATCTAAAATCTTCTTATCATCTTCCGATGTTCTTGAGTTAATCCAGTTAATGAAAGGTTCTACAGCTCCCATTTCTTCTAATCGATTGATAACTTCTTTTGAATAATCCTTTTTGTCTAATATATTTACATATTCCTGTCCAAGAATTTCATATTCATATTCTAGTATTTCCGAACGCCCTTTAAATTCATAAACAAATTTTAATTGCTCATAGATTTTTAGTTTCCCTTTTGCTGTAACGACCATGCACCATTCGTAGTTATCATCTTGCGCCCCTATTAAATGAGTGTTTTTATATAAATTTAATAAAACTTGCTTAAATGCTTCTGGATTCCGATCAAATATATTTACAACGATTTTTTCCATTACATTTTGCTTCAAATCTACCAATTCCTCTCTTTTTTTAAAAGCTTGATTCCGGCCAATATAGAAGGTGTTTAAAAGAGTAAGTGTTTCTATATATATCGGCATTTATTAGTACAATTTTACTAATTATCTGGGAATTCTAAAGGTCTAGACCTAGAACTGCCCTATCTTTTTCATCTTGAGTTATTCCAATATACCTAAGTGTTACAGAAGAACTGCTATGATTAAGCATGTCTTGAATAATAGCAATATCAGTTCCAGACTTATAACTATGATAGGCCCACGTTTTCCTTAATGAATGTGTACCTAAATCTTTTAATCCTGTAGCATCTCCTACTCTTTTTATAATCTTCCAAGCCATTTGTCGTTGGATAGGCTTGTTTACACCTTTCCTGCTGACAAATACATATCTGTCTAAATCTCCATCAAAGGACTCTTGGCAATAATCTAAAATTGCTTTTTTTACCTTCTTTGTTAGGGGTAACCTGTTATGTTTGTTTGTCTTGGTGTCACGAAGTTTTATGTAATCTAGTGGTTTACCTTTTTCATCTATAATGTCTGCAAATTTTAGATCCAATAAATCACTTACTCGAAGTGCAGAGTTGATGCCTAATACAAAGAAAAGGTAATCTCTTTTATTGCTTGAAAGGTACTTCTTAATATCTTCTATCTTTTTTCTATCTCTAATAGGCTCTACAAATTCCAAATAGCTTCACCCTCTCAATGATACTTATTTATATTAAATTATAACTTAAGTATCATTCAAAAACTATTTTTCTTGTACCTATTTTTATAAATAGCCATAAACCCTTATGTATCAAGGTTTCTATCAATTTACCGAATGATACTTAATTAGATTGTGTATCATTCGTTTTTAATAAAAAAGAAGGTAAAGAAAGTGAGGGAGCACCAAATTTGCAAAAATGCAAATAAAAGTTGAGCTCAAAACCTGCACATTAATTTACCTTCTGTGTTACTATTTTTTATTCACCTTGTGTTTTCAATTAACCTTGTCTTTGTTAAATCGCCATGATCGGATTTAAATATTCTTCTCTTTCTTTTACATAACAACCTAATTGATTGTAAGTATGAAGCTTGGCTTTTCCCAGTGAAGTTACCTCACATAAAAGCTCAATAAAGCTCACAACTTGTTCGGAAGGAAGAATGTTTGGTAATACCTTTCTTTCAAGAACATTGAAAAAATCAGGAACCTCATAGTATTTTGTGTTAAAAATACTATTAATGATTGTTTTCACTGTTTCGAAAGGTAATTTTAAGACTTTTGAGGTAACGGTAAGCATTGCCTCTACATCCTTATTACATTGGACACATAAAACACCATTATAATCTTCACCAGCGCCAATAGATATTATTTGCTTTTTAGTTAATACAAAAAGTTCACCAGGACGACATTTTACTTCATCTTCATTATAAGAAAGATAAAGAGCAAAATATTCTTTTCCTTTGACCTTATTAGTACCAACTAAAGCAAATAATGTTTCATTAACAACATGCTGCGAAATCATTTTGAGTGCTTCATTTAACCAATCAGAGTGATTAGAACGAATAATCGCACTAACTTTATCACGTTTAATTAGGTTAAAATATAATCCAATTTTTTCAGGATGATCGAGGAAAAATGAGTATTCACTGCGTAAAATCATACAGCTACACCTACTCTCTCAGCCTCATACACATCTGTTTCAACATTATTACTAATACATTCAAATTGGAAAGGTAAGTCTACCCAACCCCAATCACATTCTTCTGCATTTTCTACCTCAGGAACGAGGAATATTGCAGAAGGATCGTGACATTGAATACAAAAGTCTGCTGAATCTAAATTAGTGGTAAATGGAACCACCTCTTCATTCCAGATATGTACTTCCCCAAACTGATCTTTAAACCATGTAATTCTTTTCATAACCTAGCTTCCTCCTTAGTAATTTCAATTCATTTTGTGTGTGTAAAAAACGGAAGAGACTGCTCCTCCCTTTATCCATCTCTCTAAAACAGACAAATGAATTAAGGGAAAAGCAGTCTCCTATAACACACACATTGAATTTCAATTAAACTAGGAGAAAGGCATAACGGAATGTTTTAACCGTATCTAGATACGGGTACTCCTCATTCCTAGATATGACTAACCGAACCTTGGTACGGGTACCATATCTTCACCTTGAGTGGATAAACCACTTAATCACCTAGTACAGAATTAACTGTACAAGTATATTATAGCATTTGAGAATCATAGGATTCAATAGTTCAATTCTATAAAAAATACCTACACCGTTTTTCGGTAGTAGGTATTTTTACTCGTTATTCAACTTGAACTTTATCTTTAAATCGTAGTCTTAATTTCTTTTCTGCAGAATCAAATTTAGTCACGACTCCTTGTATAATATCCCCGATTTTTAAAGTAATCGGTATATCACCAATGGTAACAATAGCATCTAGACCTGGCTCCACTTCTGCAAACACAACGTTATTAGGTGTAACATTTACAACTTCAGCTGTAACAACATCTTTTCTAGATAACTTATATAATTCCCAAGGATTTTTTAATGTGGCTACATGCGAAATTTTTACTTGCTGCTTATTTTTATTAATAGATAGAACTTTTACTTTCACTCGTTGGCCAATATGGAAAAAACGACGTAATGACTTTCTAGCAGAAGATAGAGTTGCTTCTTTTCGATTTAAACTAACGGTATAACCACCACCTATATCTACATAAACCTCATTATTTCCAACACCCTTTACAATGCTATCAATAACCATTCCTTCGTTTAATTGTTCAAAAAGCTGACTTTTTAATAATTGCAGGGCAGACTTTCTGTCTGCTATCACATAAGCCGGATTTCTTTTTACTTTTTTTATTCGAACAAAAATTTCTTGACCGACAAACTGCTTCATTTGATTTTTATATTCAAGTCCACTATCTTCAAATTGAATTATACCGTTGATTCCATCAAATTCGACTTTCCATACATAAGCAGTTTCTTCCTGTTCACTAGGTACTTGTCTTACTTGATCCACTCTCACTTTTACTATTTGACCTTGTTTCATTAATTTATATAATCTATCAAGTGTTTTCTCTTTTTTAAAATCGATCGATGTACCTTCTGGAGTTACATGATTAAGATTAACTATCTCCATAGCACTTTCCCCCGTAACGCAATAATTCTTATTATACATTAATTAAAGACCTTGAATATCTTTAACCATCCAAATAGAGAGAACCATAAGGGGATACTAAGAAATACACCGTTGATTATTCCTTTAAAAACATTACCTTCTTCGTACATATTAGATCCTCCTATTTGATGATTATTTATTACTGAACTCAAATGTTGTTTCACCCTTCGATTTATCCTTCCAAATCAAATACGCGTCGAATTTTCCATCTTTAAAGCCCTTTATCAGATTAGTTTTTCCTTTAGTAAGAAGTTTGACTACATTTGTTTTTGAAATACTTTTACCTAGAATCGTTTTAGAAATCTTAAAACTACATCCATTCTCCTTATAACCGATACATCCATAAAGTTTACCTTTATCGACAACTTCTTTGTTACACATCGGGCATTGTCCGAGGACATCTTCTTTTTTTATTTCCTCTACCAAGCTGGTAATCTGCCAATCTTTTGATTGAGCAATTGCATCTTTAACTAGCTTTTCTGCAAGTTCCTTAGACTTACTAATAAAGTTCTGTCCTGAAGCTTTGCCTTGTCCAATTTTTGATAAGTAATGTTCCCACTGTGCTGTTAATTCTACGCTAGCAAGAATTGTTCCTTCGGCAGCTTCAACAAGCATCTGTCCTTTTGGTGTAACGAAAACTTGATTCTTTTTAACTTCAATGTACTTACGATCCTTTAATGTTTGAATAATTCCCGACCTTGTTGCTTCAGTACCAATAGAAATAGATGATAGTTTTTGATCAATTTCATTTTCTAAATCTTTGTTATCAATTGTCTTGCCTGCCGTTTTCATAAGTGTAATCAGTTGTCCTTCTGTATAAGGCTTAGGTGGTTTGGTGGTTCCTTTTTTCACTTCTATATCTTTAACTATTCCGGAATCATTTTTCTTTACTAAAGGTAACTCTTTATTTTCTTCATCAGTTGCCTTTTCTTGTTCAAATAAGATTTTTCTCCATCCTTCATTGATAATTTGTCTCCCTGTTGTCTTAAATTGGTGATTACTTACTTGTGTAATTAATGTTGTTTGGTCAATAACTGCCGAATCATAATGTGCAGCTATTAAACTCCTAGCAATTAAGTCATAAATTTTGTGTTCATCATCTGATAGATTAGATATGTTAGGAACCTGGTCTGTTGGAATAATAGCGTAGTGATCGCTTACTTTATCTTCATTTACAAAACGTTTGTTTCCAGAAATATCTTTGTTAACTATAATATCCTTATAATCATCAATATTTTTAAGCTCTGATAAAATTTTAGGGAATTCCGAAGCCTCTTCCTTTGTAACATAATTAGAATCACTTCGAGGATATGAAACGAATCCTCGCTCGTATAAGGACTGAACAATCTCCAATGTTTTAGCTGGCGCCATCTTAAACTTTTCATTTGCCTTTGCTTGCAAAGTAGATAGGCTGTATAGCAATGGTGGAGCTATATTCTTTCTTTCAGTATTCATTTCGATGATAGTAGCCTTTTGATTTTTGCACTCACCAACAATAACTAAAGCGTCCTCACTATTCTCAAAACGAACATACTCTTTTTCTTTAAAGTACTTACCCGAATATTCGTCCTCTTCAATTTGAAATTGAGCAATAACCTCATAATAATCTTTAGGTTTAAATACTTCTATTTCCCTCATTCTCCTAGCAATTAGTGAAAGTAAGGGTGTTTGTACCCTGCCTGTCGAAAAAGTCTCTTTAATGCCTTTCTGACGTAATAAAATAGTGTATGCTCTGCTTGTGTTCATCCCCACTAGCCAATCACTGTAAGAACGCGCTAGTGCCTCGTGGTAAAGTGGTCTAGTTTTTTCTTCACTTACAAGATTATCAAAAGCCTTTTGTATTGAGTTTACAGTTAATGAAGAATTCCAAAGGCGTTTAATTGGTTTCTTTACACCAGCCATTTGAATAATGATTCGTGCAATATACTCTCCCTCACGGGCAGGATCTGTAGCGATAATAATTTCATTAACCTTCGGGTCGCCTAATTTTTCTTTTACAATTTTGAAGTGTGCTGCTTTGTCCTTCACAACTTCGTGTTTAAACTTTTCTGGAATCATAGGTAATGTATCAAGCTTCCAGTTCTTCCATTCTTCTTTATATTTTTCTGGAGCAGACAAACTACATAAATGACCAATTGCCCAAACTATATAGGCGCCATTGGGGAATGTCTTGCATGGTTTAACTTCTATGTATCCTTTCTTACTTTCGGAATTAAAGGGAGCTGCAAGTTTCCTTGCTTGGTCTGGTTTTTCTGCGAGGATTGCTTTCATCCTTCCTATTCCTCCTTACTTTTGATGTAATTAGCTTGAATAACTTTTATATTTCTTAATAATCGAAATGTCTTGTTATTTCCGTATTTCCATTTAAATATTCTGTTATTAACCACTTTTCATCTTTAAAAATCAAAATCCCTTGTGCTTCGGTCATTGTTTTTAATATTGCAATAAGTAGTTGAATAGAACGTTGTAAACGGAATAATAAAAAGACGTGAAAATGTTCGTTATCTTTGTTTCTGAGTCTTCCATTAACAATTAAATGAATTTCTTGACTCAATACACGAATAAAATACATATGCAATTCGTTATCAACGCATTTACGAGATAATAGCGTTATTAACTCTGATTTTAAAGAAATACTTTCATCAATTGCATTGTTAATAACAGTGATTTCATTGGCCATTTTAATCTTTACTTTTTCATTTTCCTCAATTTCATTAAGTTGTCTTTCGAAAAAAGAAAAAATTCTTTTTATTTTTTCAGTATCATCACTATTCGTTTTAGTAAAATTAGTAGAATTTCTTTTTAATAGATTAAACAAAATAATCACTCTCCTTGTTTGTGTTTAAATATAGAAAAGACTCTATCTTGATGGGTACCTTGTTCTCTAATAAACTTCCCTCCACAAGTTATAAGCGTTGTTCTTTCCTCACCATCTATTCTCATGACATCCGTAGGAACGTGATCTTTATCGTATATCTCTGTTTTTTCTAGGATGAATATTTCTTTACTACCATCGGAAAACTCAATAGTTATCTCTGAACCTAGCTTAAGTTTTTCTAAGTTCCTAAATGTACCTTGTTCACCTTTCCAACCACGGTGACCAGCCAATAATGCATTTCCTTTTTCACCAGGGATTGAACCGTATTTGTACCAAGCGATGGCTTTTGCATCATCAACGGTATCCATAGCACCATCTTCTGTAAGCCCTACTGGTGATATAGGAGCTTCAATTCCATTTATATTTATCTTTATTGGTAAGACTTCTTCCACGGGTTTATGTTTTTGAATTTTCCCTGGGTTAGACTTTTCCTTCGTTTCAATAGGGTTATTAATCTTATTATTGTTATTGATTACTTGTTCATCATTACTAGCAGATGTCATTAAAAACGTGCCAACAATACTAAGGATCATTACGATAATAAATAATTTATATGGGCTTTTCATAAACATCTCCTAATTAAAAACAGGCCCTTTTAGCCTGTTCTTTGTTGTTTCGGGTCTTTTAACATAGTTACAAATAATTCGGCTAGAAATGGATCGTACAATCTGTTTGCGCCTCTTAATATTACTTTCAGAGCTTCTGAATAAGACTTGGCATTACTGTAACTTCTGTTAGATGTCATGGCATCAAAACTGTCTACAATGCGTATCATTTTGCCATACAAAGAAATATCCTCTCCTTTAATCTCATATGGATATCCTGTTCCATCAAAATTTTCATGATGTTCTAAGATAGCTTTTTTTATTTTAGGATCAATTTCTTCTTTATCTAAGATGTCATAACCGTACAATGGATGTTTTTGAATTAATGACCATTCTTCATTAGTGAGATTTGTATTTTTATTTAATATATAGGAATCAATTTTCAATTTCCCTATATCATGCAACAATCCTATCTTTTCGAGATCAGCTACTTCTTCGGAAGACATTTTTAAATACTGTCCGAATTTACTCAGTAAGAAAGCAACACTAATTGAATGGACATAAGTATGAGAATCATGATGTTTGAGAGTATCCAGTAGTTTAAATTCCGATTTTAAGAGAGTAACTATAAGACTCCCTCCTTTCGACATTTATCTAGTAAAATTATATCACATTTCTAGCTAGATAAATTAATATTTTTTATTGTTTTATTGTTACAAAAAAGCTTCCGAAACTCTTTTGAAAGTTTCAGAAGCCTTTTAAATTATTTTTTTACAGTTTAAATTAACCAGGTATCATAAAGGAATTTTCAGATTATATTATAAAATCATTTTTAATTTGCAGAAACTGATTGGAATGAGGAGAGGATATCCCCTGTTTCTTTATTTAACACATGAACAGTACTACCTAATGAAACAATTACTTCTTTGTTTGTATTAGTTATTAAAGGCGTAGAATCTTCGTTTAAATCTTCAAGTTGTTTAGAAGTCCATAGAACTTTTCCTGAAGTAATATCCCAAGCAGTAACCTTCTGTACCTTTTGATCTACAGTAACAACAATTTCTTGTTCTTTTTCAAAAAAAGAATTTACAAAAAAACCAAACACAAATGATAAAATCATAAAACTACCAATCAATAATTTAGCTTTCACAAAACCACTCCTTAATATTTTTTGATAACAACCACACACTACTCAGATAGAAGCACTATAATTATATCTTACGTACCTAGAACAGTAAATAAAAATAAATAAACTTTTATTGTTACGAAAAAGACTTCCGAAACTCTTTTGAAAGTTTCAGAAGCCTTTTTAAATTAATGTTCTGTTATATTATTTTTTCTTCTGTATAAAACAATTGTTGTCAGGAGTGTTGCAATAACTGTAATAACTATAATTACAAACCCGTTTTCTTTATTTTCTGTTGAGCCATCACCTGTTTTTGGAACCCCAGGAGTTTGTACATTTGGTGGTGTTTCTTCATCTGGTGTCTCTTCTTCAGTGTCAGGTTTATACACTGTAATAGTTAATGTTTCATCTTGATTATTATCTTTATTTAATTCAGGTATAATATTTTCTTGGTCAGCAACAGCTTTAAGAATATATTCACCTTCCTCTGCAAAAGATAACGGAACAACTACTTCTTTTTCCTCCCCAACTTTAAACCCTTTAGTAATGACAACTTCTTTTAGCAATTCCCATCCTTCTTCATTAAGCTCAGCAGCATGAGCTACCGATGGCATTATAAAGGATGAAATCCAAGAAAGCAGTGAAGAATCATTTTTAGCCTCTTCCTTCTTCTTCACATAGATACTTAACTTAAAGTCGTCTTCAACATCTCTCTCACCGATATTTTTTAATGTAACATAAGCATTAAAGTCTTCATTTATCTGTACTTTTTCTTTTGCCTTGATTTTCGGTGTTAAGTCGGGTTTTGATTTAACAATCAATTCTGCTGAATCCATCATTTCGTTATACTTGGCAGATACTTTAACTTTTCCCTGAAGCTTTCCGGCACTTAAACCATTATTATCAATTGTCGCAATCGAAGAATCTGAAATAGTCCATACAGAGCGAGTTGTTACATCTTCTTGACTTCCATCACTATACGTTGCAATTGCTTTATATTGTTGTTTTTCCCCAACAAATATAGTTGCTGTATTTGGTAAAACTTCTAACTTTTCAAGAGTAACAGGAAGGTCTAGAACATTTAAATTCGCACTGTCTGACATTCCTTCAAATGTTGCTGTGATTAAAGTTAATCCAGAATTTAACCCTTTTGCAGAACCTTTGTTTATCTCAGCAATTTCTGCATCTTGAGCTTTCCAAGAAGATTCTTCTGTAACTTCTTTTTTAGTACCATCACTATAAACAGCTGTAGCTTTGTATTGTTGTGTTTCTCCCACATAAATTGTAGATGTTTTTGGCGTTACTTCTAACCCAATTAATTCTACTGGGGCAGGTGTAACATCTTCAACAATCAAGCTAGCGTTATCTGATTGGCCATTATAAGAGGCTGTTACAGTGGTTGTCCCTTCAACCTTTCCTGTAGCAACACCCACTTCATTTATAGAAGCTATTTCTTCTTCAGATACCGACCAAACGGATTCCATTGTTACATTCATTGTACTTCCATCACTATATATGGCAGTCGCTATATATTGTTGAGTTTCATCGACATTTATTGTAGCTGTTTCCGGTGTTACTTCTATTCTTTCTAAAGTAACAACAGGTGGTGGATCATTTACAATAAGTTCAGCATTATCTGATAATCCTTCAAATGTTGCAGTAATCCCAGTTGCTCCTGCCTGTTTTCCCGTAGCCACTCCATTTCCATCTATTTGAGCAATATTTGTATCATTAACAATCCATACTGATTCACTCGTTACATCTTTTGTGCTGCCATCTGAGTAATAAGCTGTAGCTTTATAATCTTGTGTCTCTCCCACTAAAATTGTAGCAGTCTTTGGAGTTACCTCTAGACCAGTAAGTATTACTGGAAGTGGCTGTACAATTAATTCTGCATTGTCAGATAAACCTCCATATTCTGCCGTGACAAGCGTAGTACCTTGTTGATTACCTGTAGCCAAGCCATTTTGATCTATGTCTGCAATTGCTCCATCTGTAACACTCCAGGTAGATTCGTTAGTAACATCTTTTTGGCTACCATCTGAATAATGTGCAGTTGCTATGTAGCTTTGACTATCTCCTACATAAATTGTTGCTGTTGCAGGAGTTACCTCTAGACTTACTAAGGATGGCGGAAGTGCCTCTACAATCAATTCTGCCGTATCGGAAAGTCCTTCGAACGTTGCCGTTACATCAGTTCTTCCAGCTATTTTACCAGTTGTTAATCCTTGTTGGTCAATATCGACTATTGATGGATCGCTTAAACTCCATGTTGCCTCGTTAGTAACATCCTTCGTACTTCCATCAGAATATTGAGCAGTAGCTACATATTGCTGTGTTTCACCTTCCTGAATTGTTGCCGTTATAGGAGTAACTTCTAGACTCTCTACTGTAGGACCCGCAACAATTACGTCAATCTGATAAGAAGTGTATTCAGAATTAATGCCAAAAGCATGTGCTGTTATAGTAGTTTGACCATTACTTACTCCTGTAATGTTCCCTTGATTGTCTACCGTAGCAATATTGGAATCAGCCGAAGAAAAAATTGTATTGGCATTAAAATATTCCATTATTGATGGAGTGAAAGTGAGGTTTTCAGTGAAATCACTTCCGTTATTTGTTAGATAGTGTTTAAAAGGTTTAACCGTATCGTTCACATTTAAATTAATGGAACTTACCCAAATCGAGTTATTAGTGTCATAAACTCCGTATTTCTTTTGGTTATTGATAGTTTTCGTTCCTGGAAGTGCATCTAAGGCATCCTTATTAGGCCCTGCAAAAACATTCATATAGTTACCATTTAAGGTGAAAACCATTAAACTAGGTAAGTTGTTTAATACGGTTATATCTGTTACTAGCGTATTTGCCATATTTAAATTCCATAAATTCGCAAATCCATTTACTGGTGATATATCTTGAACTAGGGTTTGAGAAAGCTCTAAATCTTCCATGTTAGGAAAATTTGAAACTAAACTTATATCTTGGATTTTATTCGAAGATATATTAAGTTGAGTAAGATTTACGAGATTTGCTAAAGGAGTTATATCCGTAATTTGATTACTTTTTAACTCTAAAATACTTAAATTAGTTAAGTTTTGAATTGGAGATAGATTACTAATTTGGTTGATTGATAAATCTAATTGAGTTAAATTGGTTAAATTTTGTAAAGGTGTTATATCCGAAACACTATTAGAACTCAAACTAAGTGCATTTAAATTAGTAAAATTAGCTATTGTTGATATATCTGAAATTTGATTTCCCCAAGCCCATAACGTTTCTAAATTCGTGAAGTTACTTAAAGGACTAAGATCAGAAATATTATTTCTTACAATTTCTAAAGTTTTAAGTTCTGTTATAGTACTTAATGGTGTTAAGTCAGAAATATTATTAAAATTTAAATTTAGTATTTGAAGTCCTGTACCAGCAAAAATATCCATTCCACTCAAATCAGATATATCCTTACTATCTATTCTAAGTTCGTAGCTCCCACTATCAATCTTATTTTGAATATCAGATTTATAAATCGGATCTGTTTCAGGAATACCTACCCATGCATGAATAGCAGATTTTAAATTGGGATCGGTAAAGTTAGCCAACGGATCAGCAGCCTTAACAGTGGTTCCAAATGGTAGAAAAGTAGAAAATACTAACGTAATAATTAGCGCGACAGACAAAAATTTTCGCCTAAATAACATTAAATCACACTCCTATGTATTATTTTTTCAAAGAACGTATCTCCAAAATTTATTATATCCTACTTACCTAGCACAGTAAATAAAAATATATTGTATTTTATTGTTACGATAAAAATAAAAAAACAGCAATCCGAAAAGGACTACTGTTTTTATCTTCTTCTATTTTTTTAAATCCTCAATTACTTTTAATAATAAATCAATTACTTCCTCTTTTGTATATTCCTCTGTATCGATTACTTGTTGAGCTACCACTTTAAAAAAATCTTCTCTATTTTCTTTATTCAGATTAACTACATGTGTCATTAACATGCGAGTTAATTCATTGTTTGGTATTTCTCCTACCTTTGATATTAATCGTAAGGGTACTTTATTACCGTATATCTCATCCAATTCCATTACAAGGTGCTTTGGACGTCCGGCTGGACGTGACAGAGCTATATTTCCATACTGTTCTTTAGCAGCCTTTATTCTTAAAGAAACATAAGATCTACTCACACCTAAAACATCGGCAACTTCCTTGTGCCTTGTATAACCTTCTTGTTGCATAATTTGTAAGATATAAAGCCCTTCTTGTCCAGGTGTTAGGTTATAGTTATGCTTAACTTCCTGAATTAATGTTTCTGTATCCATCTCTAGTATTTCTTCTAAGATTCTAGCTCCATCCATTTTATACTCTCTACCTCTCTAAATTACATAACTATTTCGAGTCAGTTAACTCTAAAAGAATATCATCGAAATTATCATCTTCATCTACAAGTTCATCATCAATATCTATGGTTTTACTTTCAATTTTAGTATCTTTATCCGTATTTGTATTAACATCATCATTATTAATCGGAGTGTTTTCAGTATTATTCCTTTTCCCTCGTTTTCTCCGACGTTTCTTTTTTGGTTTAAGCTCTACAACATTAGGATCTTCATTATTAGAGTTATTAGTGTGTTCAACTGTGTCTTCTGGTTCTCCCTCTTCAATATTTGATGAATGTGTGTTATTTTCCTGCTTTATTTCGCTATTTTGTGAATTTTCTTCCAAATTATTTTCGATTTCAGTATCTTCACTATCGTTTAATTCTTTCATTTCTTTGAAAACTGTTCTTGGTAATGGTGTTACTAGTCCAATTTGTTCAGGTTGTATACGGTTATGAACGACTAATAAAAGTAATACTTCAGCAGGTTCGAATGTATCTGTTTGGAATCCTGGTAGATTAAATATTTGTGAAGGTGTCATTTTAAATCTTAACTGCTCCGAATTAGATACATTCACTTGTAACGGATTTAAAACAGCAGAGCTAGTTGATTGTACCTTCTGGTATTCCTCACCTATACGTTCAGCAAACATTTCGCAGTCTTTTATATTTGTACCACCAAACACAACCTTTTGTCGAGCATTGTCGAAAATCGTCATTTCTAAACGTTCACTAACATTTTTTAATTGAGATAAACCTTGGTGCATAATGTGCATCATAAGCTTTGCTTTACGTGCCATTTCAAATATTTCAGCGAATGGTTCACTCACATAGTTTTGTACCTCATCAATATAGATCGCCATAGGAGGTAATTTATCTCGTTCCGTATCTTCAAGTTCTGTTCTAGCAAAAACTTCGGATTGTAGCATTGTTATAACTAAACGTCCTAGAACGAATCCTAGTTGCTTCAATTTTCCGTAAGCTGTTGTAACCAGTAAGACGTCTCCGTTATTAAATACATCCCGCAACTGTACAGTACTTTTACCGCAAATAACTTTCCTCATGTATTTATTAGTAGTTAATTCTTTCAGATAATCAAAAAGACCATTATAGTTTTGAATTGCATTGTTAAACATTTTTAGATCAGAAAATTCTAAAGCGTAATCCTCTAAGTCCTTTCGAATTCTGCTATCTTCTATTTGATTAGCGTACTTTTTTCGTAAGTCTCCAGCTGTAGGCCTTAATATATCTAATAAATCATCGTAGGTAGCTTCATCTTCTTTAATGACTTTAGCTACTTTAATAGCCATTCTAAGAGCATTTTTTTGTTTATTTTTATAGAACTCATTTGCATTGTTACCAAGATACCCAACAAATGCTGAAGCGTTTATTTCAGCGATTTCATCAATATCATCTCCATCTAACGGATTAATGATCTCTGTATTTTCGTCTGTTGGGTCGACAAAATAATATTTTCTGCCAGTATTCTTAGCAACGGCACGTAAACTTCTCACAAAGTCTTTAGTAGGTTCAAGAGCTACTAACCCATAATTTTTATTAAGAATATCTTGTGTGGCTAAATTTAATCCTAAGATACTTTTACCGGTACCAGTTGGTCCGATAATCTGCATATGTTGATATCGGGATACTTCTGGTAAAACAATAGGTGTTTTCTTGGGATTTTTTTGTGTAGGCTTAGATAAAGCTACTTGGAAATCTGGTATTTTTTCTTCCTGAGAAGAAGACGTTACATCATTAGATTTATCATTATTTTTAGTTGTAGACTCTACTGCTTTTTTCATTGCGCGTTCTAATCTTGCTAGTGTACCAACACCCTGATCACCCATAACAAGTTTATATGTAACAAATCCAATAAATCCTAAATAAACAAGCATAGAAGAAAATAAAGTGAAACTTGGTTGCTGAAAATAAAGGAATTTAAATAATAAATGAACAATTGCACTTGATGTAGTTAGTCCTGTTATGAACAAGACAATTACTGATCCCCATTCTTTTGTGAATTTGTATTTTTTGAGGATAGGTGCATTTGCGATTTTCGGACCAGTAAAGAAAGAAAATAAACCAAATACGGCTAAAAAGAGCCAACCTTCCCTTTTATATTCATATACTCCAATTAAAACACTAGGTGTTGCTAATAAAAAGAGTGTGCTTAGCGATAGAAATATAAGGGCTTGAACATTCCAAATAGTTTGCTCATTTTTTTGGTCTTCAGTATATTCTTTCGATTTAAATATTACTTTTCTGACTAACCAGGCAATTGCACCAAATACCATTTTTAAAATTAATCCGATAAACCTCATAAGTCCACCGAATACCATTGCAGCTCCCATTCCACCGATTAGTTTTGATAAGAGTAAAAATAAGATAAGAAACGTTACAGGTATTGCTCCTAAAATAAGTAACCATTTAAGTCCAATTTCGAATCCTAGTATTTCCATGTTTCTTCCTCCCTATCATTTTTTAATATAGCTAGGTAAAAAAACTTTTTTAAGTCTTTTAATGTTACGTGATTTATATAAAAAAATAGGGAATGTTTTTCCCCTATTTTTCTATTATTCTATTGGTTTCTTTTAAAAAGGTAATTCTTCATCCTCTAAATCTAATGCTAAAACATTACTTTTTTTACGTCGAGTAAATTGGGGTAATGGTTTATGATCTTCTTCAAGCCAATTATAAAAACCTGTTGATTCACGCTTCATTTGATTACGTTTTTCTTCTTCTTTTTTCTTTTGTTCTTGATGTTTCTTTTTGGCTTTTTCTTGATGATAAGCTCTCGAATCATCATTCTTACCTTCTCGATTAAGCTTCAAGCCATTAACAATATATAAAGCTAAATCTCCTATTTTTCGACCTTTCCTATCCTTAAGATTGTTTCGTTCAATTTCAATACGTTTTGAACGATATTCAGTTGGAGAAAAATATTTTAATCCTCTTTGATGCATATAGCAAACAATTCGATTTTTAAATTCATCTTCGAAATTAAGTTCATTAAATACTTCCTGCATTTGTGGAACAATAAAACGATAAGCATTTTTTATTTCAGATTCTGAAAACTGAAGTTTATATTCAGCTTTTTTTAGGTCTCCTTCTTCTTCTAATAAATTATTATCTATGTTAGTAATCTTTGTTTTGTAATCTTTGTTAGTAGTCTCTGTTAAATATAGATTGGCTGATTCGACCGATCCTATAGAATGGTCGATTTCACCGTTCCTTTGGATTGGTTGATTCAACCGTTCCTTTGGATTGGTCGATTCAACCAATCCCATGTCCCCGTTGGGATTGGTCGATTCAACCGTTCCCGAATTTGCTTCTTCAAATTGACCTTCTAGATATTTTTCGAACTCATCATCTTCATTAGTTTCATCTATTTGAATTAGAGATTGTTCGTATTCCAATAAGGCTTTAATTCTATTTAAAAATTCCTCAATATTCAATCGAATACAAGTAGCTGTTTTTGTATGACCAAACACCGCAGGTTTAAATACTTTTTTTATTACAAGATTTTCTTCTTCAAGTCTTTTAATAGAAGTTTTGTAATTGGCCTCAGAAATACGAATTTCTTCCCACCATTCAGATCTTTCTTTTACTATCCAGTGATGCCCGAATCTTTTCTCTCGCAATTTTGATTTATTATTTTTATTCGGCAGATACCAGTAAATAATTTGAGATAGCAGGAGTCCACTAATCACATCACCATTTACAATATTTCCATGCTTGTCTTTTTTAACTCCAATACCTGCATCTCGTCTTCCGATAATATCTACATACATTTTTTTGAAATCAATTGTATCCTGGGTAGCTTTTTCCCATGTAAGAAACTGTTTCCAACTATCGATTGGCATAAAAAATACCTCCTTCATTTTTTTAGAAAGAGGTCTAAGTACATAAACTAATCCTTATTTTCCTTTAATAAATTAATAGTACGATAATCTTTTAACGGATATAAAAACACTCTACAAAACTCTTGAAACAATAGAGATATTTTTATATACTTTAATTAACATTATTTAAGGAAATTAGTATTAGTACTTAGGGGTTCCGATGTTGGCGCATCGGGCCTCTTTCTTTTTTGTCCTTTTTGTTGAATTATGTAATTTATTATCTATCATTGTATTACTATTTTTCCATTCCTTCAATATTTCACCGTAACATTTTTTCTCCATTTATTTCGATTTTACTTTTAAAAAAAACCTTTCTAGGAAGTTTTTCTTCTTTTTTGATTCTTGCTCTTGCTTTGACTCTATCAATAACCTTTTCGTTTCTTGTACTTCTCTCATGGCTTTCATTAGTGCTTGATCACGATTCGAAATATTTTTAAATTCTTCTTCATGCTGATTCAAACGTTCTACCAGCTGCTTTATTACCTGTTCTTGATTTTCCATTTTTATTTTAAGATCATCATATCGGTTATCGTGTTGCGTTTCTTTGGGTATATCAGGAACCAATTCACTTTGTATCGGCTCCTTCTTAAACTTTACTGCTACTATCTCTGACGCTTTTTCAACTGACATTTTAGTTTTCTCACGAAGATCCTTTAAATATCGTAAAACCATAGCGTCCTGGTCAACAAAAGTTCTTGCACCACTTTCCCCTTTAATGAAGCTATATCCACTTCTTTCTAATGCTTGTGCATATTTACGAACTGTTGGTTCGGCTATATCGACCATTACCGCGATATCTTTTGTACTATAAGCTTTCTCAATAGTTCCAGTATCGTTTGACATATCGTATCACCCCTTTATTACCTTTTCTTTAAAGTTCGATATAGAAACTAGTAATCCTTTTCATTTCAAGGGATTTTGGTAATATGATAGTGAAAATGATGTGACAGTAATCGACTTATAAAAAAAAGCCCTTACGGACTCTCTTTAGCATAAAAGGTTTACCATCTATTAAGCATTGATGAAAATAGGTTTACCTAGTATTACGTTTATAGTTTCTTATCTTAAGAAATATCATTTAAAATTTCATTAAACAAAGGAAAATTGTTCTATAATACTATTTATTACACGTAATTTTCTATAATGTAATACATTACTTACCTAACTGATCTAACTGAGCGTGAATATCTGGCATGTTAGTTAACATATCAATAGTACTTCTTGTTGATTGAAACATACTTATTAGCTCTTCAATTCCAATAGTTGCTTCAACAAATACAATAACTACTACCAATGAAAGCATTAGTCCCATTAATTGCCCAAATAACGCGCCAATGAATTTACTTACCATAATCTATCACCTTATCCTTTCGTAACAATTTATTGTTTTTTATTGTTATGAGTTATGTGAAAAAATTCAGGGAAAGTAACTTCCCTGTCTTATCCGAATTCTGAAACAATCGAATCAAGTTCATCTTGTGAAATCTCTTCATCTTCTATATCGCTTGCTTCAGTAGTAGAGCCAACAAAAACTTTTCCTTCGTTTATTTTTTTTAGGATTTCATCTATTTTATGCTCTACTCGTTGGAATTCATTTGATTCTTTGGTACTTGCGTGTGTTTGATTGAATATTGCTGTCATAATCGCATGAACAAGATTTCTTTTTTCTATGTTGTCATTAATAAATTGTAACATCTTTGCAGATACCGGAATTACTTCTCCAGTATCCACATGATTGAATTTTTCAGGAATAGTAAAACTTGTTGTGTCACCTATTCCTTTTCCTTTGTTTTTAGATGTTGCCATTGACATCACTCTTTCGCTGAACTAACCGTTTGCTTTTTTGATTTCATGGTTGCTTGAGCAAGAATCCATAAACCTGTTAGATTTAATCTCTCAACATTTTCAACATCTAATTCAAGTTTTAAAGGTTTTTGTCTCTCATGATTCACTTCTTTGATAACTTGTTTTGCAACTAAAACAGGTCCACCGATTGGGTAAATTCTCTTAACTCCTTGAAGCAAATTATTTTTTCTACTAGCATCAATTAAATTAAGGAATTTCTCAGCCATTACTCTAAAGTGAGGTTTAATATATTTAGAAACATTTACATCTTCTTGATCTACTGTTATAACCCATTCAGAAGGTCCCTTTATTAACATTTGTTCTAAACTATGTCTAGACTTAAATATGTAACCAGTATTATCAGCTATATCAACAATAATCTTATCTAAGAACTCATTGATACCAAATGTTTCACCTTTAATGCTACTATCATCTATTAGTTTTCCGTTTTTAAAACCTGCTGGATCGTAGCTGTCACCACCTAAATCTGCAATAAGGATTGTTTCCTTTAACAGACTTTCGTCTTTTACTTTAAGAGTATCCAAGTCTCTTGTTAGTGCTAAAAACGCTAAATTTCCTTCAATTCCAACAACACTATCCTTAATATTTATTTTCACTTCAATATCAGGGCTGTTAGGAACATATTTGAAAACAACAGTGTGATGGCCAGTAATTTTCTTTTTAAGGTCTTCTCTGTTCTTTTTGACTTGTCTGGTAGGTAATGCTGTTGCTACTAGATCGAAGTCGATATCAATAGTGTTCTGACCTGGAGTTTCTTTAGTGAAATGATAGGCTAGCAAACTAAGTAAAAGTACCATCGTTCTATCTTCAGAAGTTTTCTGATTGTTACTTGAAGTTGGTAACTGGTTTGTTTTTGTTGAAGCAGAGATCCCCACAAAATATTTTGCTTTGTTTCTAGTTAGTGAGGCTGAATCTACTTCTACTACCATATTTTCAAATAGTTCTAGTTGAGACTCATCATAATAACTTACTTCCTCTTCACATGGAGCAATTACATTAGGCATAGTGTACTCTCTCCCATTAATAATTGCTTGAAAAATAGCATTCCCTAAATCTACAGCTGCTACATTTTGCATTAATAACACTCCTTATTCAATGTAATTTCAATGAAATATTTACCTCTTGACTAAATACTAACACTATTATTCTAGTAAATCAAGCGTTTTTTCAATGAAATAAAACCCTTTATTTATAATGGTTTTAAGTGCTTTTATGATATTTTTCATTGAAATAAAAATATAAATATAAATTTCAATGAATATATCATTGAAGATAATAGAAGAAGAAAATTGCTAGAAATATCTTCTTCAAGTTAGAAGAAGGAACTTTTTTGTGATGAAAATACAATTATTTCTGTTAGGCTGTTGCCTTAAACACAGAAATAAAAAAACACTCGTTCGCTCAAATCGCTCAATGTTCCCGTACGCTTACGCTGGGAACATAAAAAGAATGAACGATCTATGATCGTTACACCCTCGCTTAAAAATCCACGCTTTTGCGTGAAGAGATTCTTTCGAATCTCGTTGCTCAGGTGTTTAAAAGATTGTATAAGCGTCCCGAAAATGGTACGCTTATCCTATAAAAAATAACGTAATTTTTTCTGAATCACATCTATAGGATGTGTTCATCAAAAATTAGGCGTTGGTTTTCAACCTAACGCCTTATAATGTAATTATTGTTCGCCTCTCAACTTTGTGAGTGGTTCACCAATAATTACAGAGCGCCTCGCATCAGCCTCGTGTATTTTCTCCTGGAAAATACCGAGGTGCGTTGCCTACAAAATCGCTGTTACCAGCGAACCGCAGCAAGCTGCTTTTTGTGGCAACCTGATGCTCGGCGCTCCCCTCAACCCCTTGCGAACCCTTCGGGCCACCCCAGTGTTTTAGGTCACTTTGTTCCCCAAAACCTCTTGGGGTTTTCGCTAGATCATCCTAATCTCCGATTGGATGATCTCTGTGAGTGCATGGCACTCACATCATTTCACCCGGTCTTCGACCTTTCTGGTGAAATGATAAAACCTAAAACCTTCTGTGCTACCGCACAGCTATTTCTAAAGGGATTAAAATCCCTTCAGAAATAGAAAGGCTTGTTCGCTATGCTCACATTGTTCCTAATCGTCTTTGAAACGATTGGAACAATAAAAGCCTTTGAGCTACGCTCAAGTATTTTCGCCGGTCTACGACCTTAAATCGAAAATACAAAAACATTGAGTGCTTATAGCACTCAATGTTTCTCCATTTTTATGGAGAAACATAAAAACCTTGTGGGCTTTGCCCACCGTATTTTCTCTTAGGTCTTCGACCCTTTAAGAGAAAATACAAAAAAACCATTTTGAGCTAGCGCTCAATTATTTTTGCTCGGTCTACGACCTTTTTAGCAAAAATAAGTACCCCGATATATATTGCGATATACCAGCTGTATTTTTTAGATGTGAGGTGTTAGGAAGTGGCTAGAGGAAGAAAGTCTACAAAAATAAAGGCCATTAAAATGACAGAAAGAGATGCTTTGAAATGTTTATGGAGAACCGGAGTCGCAACGAAGGAACAGTTAGAAGAGCATTTTGGTTTATATGGTAGTAGATTACAAAAATTTGAGAACAGTGGTTATGTAACGATAAATAAAGATATTGTTCGATTAAATGTTGAAGGGGAAAAATATTGCGAGAAAGAACTAGGGATGAAATATAAATACAGACCTGATTCTAACCATTTAGCTCATGATCTCAAACTGACGCATGGTTACTTGAGTTTACCAACTTCGGTTCGTGAAACGTGGAAAACTGAATCAGAGATTTTTGTAAGTGTAAAAAATAGGGTAGATTTCGAAAAGTTCAAATCAGATATAGTAGAAAAACATGGACAATATAAAGCTACTCCTGACGCTGCTATTGTCGACCCAAGAACAGGGGAGTATGTTGGGTTCGAATGTGTTACAAGAAATTATAGTGAATCCGATATTCAGCAGAAAACAGCTTTTTGTAATCATTATTTTTCTGGAATACATAGGTTCTAATAGGAGTTGATTATTATGAATGTATTGGAAACTATAAGGCTTTTTCATAATGAAGATAAAAGAGAAGTTCTTGAAATTCCAATCAATCTATTTGATGTATCTGTTTATGCCGTTATTGAGAAAGATTATAAGAGATTTTTGGAGACTCAAATTAAGTACTTTCCTTATATGTTAAAAAGTCAATGGAGAACATTACTTGGAAAATCCAGGGGAGCTGGGCATAACGCTACTAAACAATTAATTGATATGAAAGTTCTTGGAGAAGCTCGATATAAAGGTTGTCATTATACTTATCCATTAACCAGGGCTATGAAGTGGTATTCTAAAGATAAATTAGCTAAACCTATGGACTCTAAAGTAAAAAGGAGTTCTGATGTACCTTTACTAGATAGCTTTATGAGAGCAGAGTATTTTTTACAACAAGGGAATCCTCTTATACTAGATCCTGTACCAATTTTCCAATTGCAATTAAAAAGAATGGATGTTTTACCAAAAATATTACCAGGAGCTTTCAATAACTTATACAGAGATTGGCATACCAAAAAAGTTTTCAAAAAAAGTCCTTTAAAAATCACAAACAATAATGGAGAAATAAAGATTGAACAGAACGAAACTTGCTATCAATTTATCGCGATTTGTCTTAAAAGTTTAATAGAACGTAGATGTTATTTTAGACGTATTTCTCTTACCAAAAACGGCATTCATGTGAAACTTGCAGTGACACACTTTGGAGACAGTAGCACTAATCGTTTTGTAGAAATTATTAAAGATATGAATGACATATGTGATTGTTTTGAGAAAAGTTCCTTTTCATTGACTATCCTTTGTGAAAACGAGGACCAATCTCAGAATATCGGCAGTGCTTTAAGGCGCGTTTTAATAAATCGTCAAAAGGAACAGAAAAAGTTAGGAAAACCTACTGATTCAATAGATATTAATTCTATTAGTGTTTATAACACTAAATTAGAACGTTATTTTGTTGAAGGGGACGCAGATGAGTTGTATAAAGACGATTTAAGTGAGTTGGAAAAAATACTTTCTGAATTTAAAGGATTTCTAGAAGATGAAGAATAATCTACTAAAAAGCAACCGATATAGAGTGAATCGACACTTGATATACTTTTAAATAGCCAATACGATAAGCGATATAGGAGATTAGAAAGGAACAAAATTAAATAGAAGGGGGAATTTTATGAAAACAACTATTGAAGAACGTTTAACATCTTTATTGAAATCATTTCCTAATTATTGGGAAAAGGAGCAATTGAATAAAACAAAAGTTATTGAAGGTATCAGAAATTACGATAAGCAATTAATGACATTACTTTTATCAGATGACTTGATTCGGTCGACTTATTCAACAAAAATAGAAGGGATTGTTGTATTTAAACAGCAGGAACTTATTGAATTTTTTCGTTACAAGTCCTATTGGGATAGCAGTTATACAAGGTTTGGTAATGAAATAGGATTAACCAGTGAAGGGAAATATCTTAAATATAATTCTGATGTTGTACTAGACTTTCCTTTTAAAGATACTGTATTAGAAGGAGGTATGACGAAAGAAGATGTGAATAAAGACGAAGTGTATTATCACAATATACTAGCAAAAGAAGAAATTGATGTGATGTTATCACCAAAAGTATTAATGAATGTAAAAAAATATGAACATAATGGAGAACATAAAGTTAATAAATTTAAAGATACCGATAATTTAGTTTTAAAAGGGAATAACTTAATCGCTTTGCATTCTTTAAAAGAGCGTTTTGCCGGGAAGGTGAAACTAATATACATAGATCCACCTTATAATACAGGTGGAGATAGCTTTAAATATAACGACCGTTTTAATCATTCTACATGGTTAACGTTTATGAAAAATAGATTAGAAATAGCGAGAGAATTACTTTCAAATGACGGTTCTATTTGGATAACAATTGACGATGATGAATCTCATTATTTAAAAGTGTTATGTGATGAAATTTTCGGTAGAGAGAATTTCGTTAACAATGTTATTTGGGAAAAGAAATTTTCTCCACAAAACGATGCCACTTGGTTATCAGATAGTCACGATCACATATTGGTTTTTGCTAAAAATAAAGATATTTGGAGACCTAATCTTCTTCCGCGGAGTGAAGAAATGAATAGTCGATATAAAAATCCAGATAATGATCCACGTGGTCCATGGACTTCTGGAGATTTATCAGTTAAAACATATAATGCCAATACAGACTATACCATCACTACTCCTTCGGGAAGAAAAGTTAATCCACCAGCTGGTTATTGCTGGAGGGTGTCAAAAGAGAAATTGGCAGAAATGATTAAAGACAATCGAATTTGGTTTGGAGCAAATGGTGATAATGTTCCTCGAATCAAACGATTTTTATCTGAGGTAAAAAGTGGAATTACAGCTATGACAATTTGGAAGCATTCAGAGGTAGGTAATAATCAAGAAGCAAAAAAAGAAGTAAATGCTATTGATGATGTAGAGCTGTTTACTACCCCTAAACCTGAACGTTTACTTCAAAGAATTATCCATCTTGGTTCAATTAATGGTGATATAGTTTTAGATTTTTTCATGGGTTCAGCTACAACTCTAGCTGTAGCAATGAAAATGGGCCGTCAATTTATTGGTATAGAACAAATGGATTACATTCAAGGGGTTTCTATTCCTCGGTTGAAAAAAGTTGTTGAAGGAGAACTAGGTGGAATATCTAAGGATGTTAGTTGGAAAGGTGGGGGAAGCTTTGTTTATGCAGAACTACTTGAATCTAACCAAGCATTTATTCGGAAAATAAATAATGCATCATCCGAAGAAGAATTGTTGGAAACGTTAAATTATATTAAGGACAAGGCCTTTTTTAACTTTAAAGTAGAGTTAGAAAAGCTCAATAAGAACCTTTTAATAAGTAATGAATTTTCATTTGAAGATAAGAAAAAACTTGTTTTGGATTCGTTGGATCACAACCAGAACTATGTATCCTATTCAGAAATAGATGATTCCCTTTACAATATTTCAGAACAGATTAAAGCATTTAATCGTTCATTTTACCAAAAAACGGGTGATTTAAATGAATAAAGAAACGCTTCATCATCAAATTGAGAAATTGTTAAATTCTTTATTTGTAGAACGTCCTACTGTTCCAATGTACATACAAAAAAACTTAAAGCACCAACTAAGATCATACCAACAGGCAGCGCTAGAACACTTATTGTTTATTGAAGGTAAACCATCTTCTAACCACCTGTTATTTTTAATGGCAACAGGATCAGGAAAAACTAATGTTTTAGCTGCGTCTATTTTATATCTTTATAAGCAAAAAGGCTTTCAAAATTTTTTATTCTTTGTTAATAGTGATGCCATCATTCGAAAGACAGAAGAGAATCTTTTGAATTCTAGATCAGCTAAGTATTTGTTTAATCCGGAAGGAATAGAAATTGATGGTGAAAAAATTTCTATTCAAGTTGTTGACGTTTTTCCGAAAGAAAAAAACAAACAAACGATCTATTTGAAACTCACTACTATTCAAAAGTTACATATGGAATTGACACAACCTCGTGAGAATGGTTTAACCTATCAATTGTTAGCCGAAGAAAAACTTGTATTGCTTAGTGATGAAGCTCACCATATCAATGTTCAAACAAAGAAAAAGAACAAGAAAAGTGAAACAAAAGTAGAAATTGAAGAAAAGAACTGGGAAATGACTGTATCTAACATAATGAGAGCTAATCCTGAAAATCGAATATTAGAGTTTACTGCTACACTTGATTTGAACAACGAAAATTTATTTGATAAATACAAGGATAAGGTTCTTTTTCAATATGATTTACCACATTTTATGAACGATGGATATTCAAAGAACGTTCTTATTGCTAAACACACCGAAGATGATCAAAGTAAAATGTTGAAAGCTATTCTTCTAAATCAGTACCGTAAATATGTAGGTAAGAAAAATGGGATTGAACTAAAACCTGTCATCATGTTTAAGTCCAACACCATCGCTCTGTCTAAATCTGCTAAAAACTTTTTTATGCAAATGATCCAAGAACTGTCTGAATCGTCGCTTAAAAAGATAGTACAAAGGGAAGTAAGCATTCATAAAAAAACGTCCACTGTTTGGGAACAGGTTTTTAATTTTTATAAGAGTGTAGACTTATCTAAGGTTATCCGTGATTTACAATATGACTTTACACAAGACACCATTTTGTCAGTCAATTCTCAAGAAATCTTTTCAGAACAGGACGCTGGACTTTTAAATTCGTTAGAAAATACCAATAATCCAATTCGGGCAATTTTTGCGGTTGCAAAATTGAATGAAGGATGGGACGTTCTAAACTTATTTGATATTGTTAGGTTAAGTGAAAATGCTTCTGCATCAAAAAAGGCAACAGATTCAGAAGCTCAATTGATAGGGCGAGGTGCAAGATATTACCCATTTGAATATAACGGAGAAAAGTCCTTTCAGCGTCGATTTGATTTATTAGGAAGAGAGCTGTCAGTGTTGGAAAGCCTTCATTATCATACAACAAATGAAAGTGCTTATATTAAAAATCTTATAAAATCGTTAGACGCAGCTGGTATCCAAACAAAGGAAGAAAAGTACAACCGGTACGAAGCAAAGTTGAAGCATAAATTTAAAGAAACTCCTTTATTTAAAAATGGAAAAATCTATATAAATCGACGAGTACCAACAACACCTGATGACTACAACTCTTTAGAAAAGTATTCAATCGATAATCGAGTAACCTACGATTTTGAACGAGCTGAAGAGTTACAATACGGCAAACAAACACAAGGTGAAAAGACACTTTCAGATTTATATACCGAAGTTCAAATTTCTTTCGATAAACGATTAATTCAAAAAGCGATCCAGAGAAATCAATTTTTTCGTTTTTCGACATTAAGTAAGTACATACCTTCAATAAAAAGTGTTCAAGAATTTATTGAATCTTCTTATTTCATGGGGGGGTGCGAAATCTTTGTACGACTTCCTCGTGGAATGACTATTGATGATTTATCTAAGAAGGAACAATTAGCATTTGTGGAGAAGTTTTTAAACCATGTTGAAGAAAAGATGAAACTTAATTACGCCAAAGAAAAAGGTACACCTGAATTTATTGGCGAATCTTTTTCCAGTTATATTGAAGATTACGTGATTGAAACGAATATTGTAAATTCGAGAGGCAAAACACTTAATACCCAATTACTATCGTCAAAAAGTATGCGTGGACAAGATTGGTATATTTATGACCAAGCAATCGTCAATGATCTTGAATGGGCGTTAATTGAGGAAATTAATCAATTTTTAGAAGTTCTTCAGGAAAAATATCAAAACGTCTATTTGGTACGTAACGAACGTAAAGTAAAATTTTATGAAATTGACCGTGTTCGAGGTTTTATGCCTGATTTTCTTTTATTTATGGAAGATGAAGATTTTACATATCAACTTTTTATTGAACCTAAAGGAAGTCATTTAAAAGCTCAGGACAAGTGGAAAGAAGATTTCATGCTATCGTTAACAGAACATGCCGATATAGAAGTTTTACATGATGGCAAACAAGCACGTTTGATTGGATTTAAGTTTTATTCAGATGAAAAAGAAGAAAAACAAGCTTTTCGGGAAGAATTTATAGAAAAATTAGATATTAAAGATCCTACGGAAGAAGAATTTAAATTGAATTACTGAGGTAATTACTAAAAATAGAATAGAGAGAAATTTCGCAAAAAACTAACCCGATACAGGGCGAATCGACACCCTATATACCTTTAAATAGCCAATACGATAAGCGATATAGGGGAGTATCGGCTATTTTTGGGTACTAACGTACCTAAAAATATTTTATGTTATTAATATATACAACATATTATTTATATGAACTTAGCAGCTGATAGAGGAATTTATCTGCTGTTTTTTTATTTTTCTGTACCGTTACAATAAAACGCTTTTAATTGTTACAAATTATGTTATAATATTGTCAGAAGGTATTATTTTTAGTGAGTTTGCTTGAATCTTACAATTCCATGAGGACAGACATCCCTCTTAGATTAGCAAAAGTTGCTAGTTTAAGAGGGGACGTCTGTCCTTAACCAAAAAATAATTATTTTTTTAGGAGGAATTGTAATGAATCGCAAAAACACTAAGAAAGTCAATCCTTTAATTCGAGTGATCGGAGTATTACTTTTAGTATGTCCGATTATTATGGCAGTTTCGTATCAAACAATGGTAATGATTTCTGAAGCACCTGCTGATCTGTTTTTTGTTGAAGATGCATATCATCTTATGTTAGCTGTTTTCTTAATTTCAATGATAGCTTTTGCTTTTGCAGGATTCGTTGGAGTTTTGTATGTTAGCTGGAAGATTTCAGATGCATGTGAACGTATCGCAAATGCGAAAAAACAGAAACAACAAATGCAAAGAAAAGTACAATGTACTCAGCCTTCTAAGGCTAATTACCGTTATTAATACGTTCTTTCATACCCGAATAAAAATTTATATCTTGATCGCGAATTATTGTGTTAGATTGACTTTTTTGTCTGATCTCCAATTTTTAACGCTGATCGATTATAAGATGACATCTTAATAAAATAATACACTTCGACTAGAATAGTTTATGAGGTTCTCTCCTTAAGGTTTATCCTTTTCGGATCGATCGACCCTTATAAAACAATTCTAGTTTTTTCATTTTAAAATACTCTAGGCACAGATAACTTGTCTTCCCTATTCCAAATAATTATGATATTTTTATAAATAATTAATTTAAACAAAATTAAGGCTCACCAACATGAATTGGTGAGCCTTTTTTCGCCATTTCGGCTTAACGTTAAAAGATCTAATTGCCATTTCGGCTTGATAGTAGTATATGCAAATTCATTGATCCTATGTGACTGTACATTATGAACAAAGGGTAGTCTATACACAATATGTGATGGACTACCCTTTGATGATATTAATATTACTTGCCATTTCGGCTTACGATTAATATTTTGCCATTTCGGCTTATATTACATTTATTAATAACCACATTATACATTGAATAAACGTTTTTTTCAAGTGGGTTATTACATTTATTAACTTTTATTTTTTTCTTTGAGTTCCTTCTGAAGTTCAAGAATTTTCTTTTCTAAATCTTTTTTATCTTGTTCTAACTGTTCATTTTCTGTCTGCAAAGTACTTTTATCAAGCTCTAATTGTCCTTTTTCTGCTCGCAAGGTATTTATATCTTGTTCTAATTGTTGATTTGCCTGTGTTAATTTGTAAATTTCAATGTGCTTTTTGGGGAAAGAAAATTCGAAGCAGCGATCTTTTACCTCCCAAAATACAGAGCTTTTTGTTGGATCGTTCACTCCAGGCATCACACCTTTTAAATCGACCAATCTCCCTTTAGATACGGCACGAATATTAGAAAGTATGAGAACGCAAGTGCCTGCAAATCCTTCTGCAACGCCTACTTTTCTATAGAATTTATTGCCGGAAGGATTATCTGTTGGATGGTATGCATCTGCTACTAATTGGGCTGAAGTAGTACTAGGAATGACCAATACCATATTTCCTATCATCTCTATCACAACTGCTGGATGAAGATAAGAACATTCAGGTTTGTAATTACTTCCTAGATCAGTAAACCAAATTTGGCCATAATTAATTGCTGTAGCAGATGTTGTAAGTTCTTTTCTTTGTATCCAGTTTTGCATAGAGATTATATGCAATGCTGATTCTTTCTCTTTAAATGAATTGTGTTTTACCATATAGTTAGAAACTAGTGAATTGTATTCTGGGTAACAACGATTTGAGTTCTTAACATTTCGTGTTATTGAATTCGGGTCTCTAACTACATTTTGTAATTTAGCAAAATCTATTGATGCCACGTAAGTCCCCCCTAAATTTTTCAAATTCATTTTATTCTATCATTTAAAATATCAAAAAAGTTCAAAAAGGACGTTTTTAATTGCTCTTTATCGCGTTTTTTACCTATCGGCTATATTTCTAGTTTATTAGATAGATTTAACTAACTTAACTTCTCCATTATTAACTATAACATCATCTATCCCTTTCCCTTGTGCCAGATCCCATGTTGCGAAAGCAGTATTGATCTTTTTATCAATTAAAGCATTATTCAGATTTATTGCATGGTCTCTAACATATGTTTTCTCTTTATAATCCGCATCATAAGCGATAATACAATTATTATTAGTACGATAAAATTGTTTTATTTTCTCAACGGTTTGAGGTATCTCCATCCAGTGTGATATTCCTGGTGCAGCAATTACTATACATTTTTTTCGCCATGCTAAAATATTGGCTTTTAATGGACCTTCAGTTATCCATATATTTTTAGATTTCATGTAGGGAGGGAAAGCAATATGTAAAGGAGTCCCTGAATTTGTACCATTCTTTTTCTCAGAACTAGATAACCAGATGTATTTTGTTTTTTTAGTAGGTTGATCAACTCTAACTTGTATTCCGCATATCTGTCTGTAAACATTTTTTACAGGAATCATAAAGCCGGTTCCTCCGGCAATAGTAAGGTAATCCCCGTAGTCTCCTTTTTTGTTATAAAAACCAGGTGTAATTCTTAAAATTTTTGTTCCGAACTTTTTTTCTAAAACCTTAGAAACTTCGTATCTTCCTCTAACTTGTAGACTTTTATAGTTGAAAAATTCAATTTCCTCGTCATTAATACCTCGGCTTTTAAGTGAATTTCTATGTTGAGATGTTAATAAAAGATTTTTTAGGAGAAAACTATACACTTGGTCAAGTATATAATCAGGAGCTTTTACTTGTACTTCCTTTGTTTTAAATTGACGTTTATCATAGCGAATATTATGTTCTAACGAATGCCACCATCCTCCTTTTTTATTTGGATGGTTATTTTCAATCCGTTGGCATAATGCTAATTTTCCATCTTCTGAAATCATACACCAATCATTCTTTCCACAAATAGGGCATAATGTTTTCGCTTTGGCCACATTAATAAGAGCCATTGTATTGTGCCTCCTTCCATTATCGTTTAATCGTTTAATTGAATTGTATGGTTATAATAACAATTTTACAATATTTATTATTTATCTACCTAACAAGCTAGATAAATATATGATACAATTAGATATATATTTTTTTAAGGAGGATTTTTTTATGTCCAAAAAAACATTAGAAGAAATTAATTTTAAAGACTTTATCAAGGAAGCAGCAGAACGTTTTCCGGATGGTTCCTTAGCTATACTTAAAGGATTAAAAGCAAAATTAGAGGAAGAAGGCAAGGAAAATTCCTTAAACATGGATGAGATTAGCATTATCGCTAAAATTAATCGAAGCTCTGTAGCTACCGCAATTGCACCATTGGAAGTGTTAGGGTTAGTTGACTTAACAAGATATGGACAAGCCAAAAGATATAGTATTACAAATCTTGGTCTAGAAGTATTTGAATTCTTATCGTAAAGGAGAGTAATAGGTAATGGATAACAAAAAGAAGAAAATATTGATTGCGTCAGGTATTGGAAGTTTTATTTTAGTCACATTATTTGCATTTTTAATTTTCAATCATGATAAGGCTACTGTAACGTCTACCATTCCTAAGGAGAAAGTTGTTAACGAACAAAAGGAACAAGAGGTAGCAAGTGAGGAAGTTGAGAATAAAGAAGATAATACAGACTCTGAAGAAGAAAATACGGAAGAAAAAGTACCTTTTAATGAAGTGGTTTATAACGGAAAACGAATTCAAATTAAAGCAGGAGATCTAACCATTGATAAGAACGGAAACCTTTTATTTAATAGTGATTTTGTAAGTGAAAAATTAGATATGCCAGTCAGCTGGAAAGATGGAGTTGTATATGTAGGACAACAACCAGTAGAAGGTACAGATGAAGTTGCTACATACTTGTCAGATAAAGAAATTTTAAGGTTTACTGTTGAAGATGATGAAAAATTTGGTGAAGAGAGCGAAATAGTAACTGATCAATGGGAAGGTGGTAAGCCGTTAACAATTGCCGGTAACCAATTCAAAAAGGGATTAGGATTAGATTTACAATATCCATCAAGTGGTTGGAATTATAATCCCGTATCTATTTCGGTTGAATACAATCTAGGTGGCGAATATAAAACGTTTAAAACAGAGGTAGGTATAGATGATGAATTTAAAAATAGTACCTCTAATTATATTGTAAGAGTCTATGGTGACGGTAAAATGCTACACGAGACAAAACCATTTAGGGGTGGAGATTTCGCAATTCCTATAGAAGTTGATGTTACAAGTGTTATTAGATTAACTCTTGAATTTGATAAACAAGATGAAAATAGTGAGGAATATACAAAAGCTGTTTTTGCGAATCCAATTATTGAATAGAGATAAACATTTTTGTTTATCTCTGAAAGGAGGAAAACATGACTGTTCAAGAACAAACGGCTTCAGATGAAAGAAATTCCAAGGAATCAAGAAAAAGAGCCCTAAAATATTTATTTCCAGAGCTTATAATACTTGGTTTAATGAGGGATAGGCTTTCAGGTAAATTACAAGCACCTTCTCGCCAAAGTAACCAAGGAACAAATACAAATTATCAGACATTTAATACTCAGGAAACGAATCAATCTATGCAGTATCAGAATCAAATGAATAATTCGTATTCATTTTCTGTTGTAGAAGAAGATGAACCTCGTATGATAGATGAAGAGCTGTTAGAAAATGCTCTAAAGCGCCTTGAAAATATAGTTGGATTAAAAGAAGTAAAAGAGTTTATTTATGATTTAAAAGATGAAGTTTACCTTAATATTCAAAGAGAAATGGCCGGACAAAAAACATCTAGATCTACTTTACATATGGTTTTTACGGGTAACCCTGGTACTGGGAAAACAACAGTAGCACGAATAGTAGCAGATATTTTTAAAGCATTAGGTGTTGTTTCAAATGGTCATTTAGTTGAAGTTGTACGAGAAGATCTGGTTGGCCAATATGTTGGTCAAACTGCTCCTAAAACAAGAGAGATAATCGATCGTTCTATAGGTGGAGTTCTTTTTATCGATGAAGCTTATACTTTATCAAGGGGTGGAGAAACCGACTTTGGAAAAGAAGCAATTGATGCCCTTGTTAAAGGAATGGAAGAAAATCGAGAGAACATGGTAGTCATTCTTGCTGGATATTCAAAAGAAATGTATGAATTTATGCAAGCGAATAGTGGTTTAAAATCAAGATTCCCTAATCAAATAGAATTTAAGGATTATACAGCTGACGAGTTACTTAAAATCGCAGAGATTGACATTAAAAAGAATGATTTTATTGTAGAAGATGATACCTTAAAAGTGATTCATAGTATTTTAGAACAGAGACAAATACCAGGACGAAACGATAGTGGTAACGGACGTCTAGTAAGAAACATTATTGAAGAAGCTCGTCGGAAACAATCAAAACGATTAGTAAGAGATGGCTATCAATCAAATGAAGAAATGAAAATATTGTTACCAGAAGATTTTGGTTACGTTGAAGAAGAAACTTTTGATTTAGAAAAAGAGCTTACTAAGATAATAGGTAATGAGAAGGTAAAGGTATTTATACGACAATTGGCTGCACAAATTAAAGTTCAAAAATTAAGAAAGCAAAAAGGCTTGGGTAGTGCTGCGGGACAAACATTACATATGATTTTCTCCGGTAATCCTGGTACTGGTAAAACAACCATTGCTCGTATTATTGGGAAAATGCTTAAAGATATGGGTGTTTTAAAAAGTGGTCACTTAATAGAAACAGACAGAAGTGGATTGGTTGCAGGTCATGTTGGCCAAACAGCTGAAAAAACCAATGATGTTATCTCCCAAGCATTAGGAGGCATTCTGTTTATCGATGAAGCTTACGCACTTGCTAGTGGTGGTCAAAACGACTTTGGACGTGAAGCGATTGATACGTTAGTAAAAGGAATGGAAGATCACCGTGAAAATCTATTGGTAATTTTAGCTGGATATGAAGAAGATATGGAAAGGTTCTTACAAGTCAATGCAGGGTTACGTTCTAGGTTTCCAAATCAATTCGTGTTTGAAGATTACTCTTTAGACGAACTCGTGCAGATCGCATTCATTATAATTAAAGGAAAAGGTTACAAGATGGCTAAAGGTTGTGAAACAGTACTAAAAGAACAATTACGACCAGCAGTAGGAAGCAAAGAAGCCGGGAATGGTAGATATGTTAGAAATTTAATAGAAAAAGTAGAAAGAAATCAGAACTTGCGCATCTCTCAACTTGAAGAGCCTTCGGAAAATGATTTAATCACAATAATTCCTGAAGATTTTAGGGGAGGGATGTAGAGTGATAAGAGGAATTGTGACGATTGTTGCTTTAGGAATTAGTTTTATGATGTATGTTAGTTCACTAAGAAACATTTATGGATTTTTTACCGTTGTTATAAATGGTGTTAAATTTGAAGATTTTAGTTTCGGAGCTTGGGAGACATTTATTTTACCCATAATTATATGGATAATTATGTTTGGAATCGGGCTTTCTCAATCACCAGTATTATATCCTACGTTTTTATTATCGTTATTAATGTTTTGGGGAACCCAAATTTCTCTTTTTATAGTACATGGTGGACTCGGAGATGGTAGCTCTTTGGCACAAAAAGCAATTTTTCTTTTGTTAGGGTTAATAGGTTTTATTATTTCTAGATGGTTAATCTGTCATTATTTTTATACAAAATACGAAGCATCAAGAACATAGATTTATAGGTTTAAATGTTTTTCTTACTAGAGGTTTATGTTTGAAATTTAGTATGATAAAATAGTTTATCCTGCTTGTATCAAGTTTCTATAGATGAAAGTTTGGTCGCGGACATCTTATGAAATTTAGTGGGTTTATATAGTTTACTAGAACAAAGAGACTCCTTGAAAATTAGGGAGTTTCTTTGTTTATAGATTGTCTAAACTGATTACGATAGCGTTCTTCCGCCTGATCCATAATTCGATAAATTTCTTTTGCATAGTAGTCAATATCTTTTCTTGTTAGTGCTTCCTTCATTTCATAGCATAATTTTATGATTTCTTTTTTTTCTTCCTTAGTTAATACTTCCTCCAATCTCATGACATCTTCTCCTTTGTTAAATAATCTTGTAACATAAGGCATCAAAAAATGTGTAAACAAAAGGGAGCAATTTCTGCTCCTTTTTATTTTTGGCTTTTGAGTTTTTGTGATTTCGTATGTTTTTCTATTAATCTATCAATGTATCTATCTACTTCCTCAGACTTAGGAAAAACTTTTTCTTCATTTTCAATTAAAACTTTTGCTAAAGATGGTTCTAAATGGTCTAAGTTATCAAAGGTTTCTATTGTCCTTAACATATGATTTGAATTAGAATTCCACATCATTAGATTATACGTGTTATTTCCATTATCTCTTAAGAAATATATAAATTTAGAATTTTTAGATCACAGATACTAAAGAGCTTCATCTTTATTTCTCCTTTATTCAATTAAAGAAACAGGGAGTATCGCGTAGATATTCAAAGGCTCCACGAGACACTCCCTTAGAAAACGCGTCGCTTATTCTAAGGCGCAACGAGTTAGTATTCCTTTATATTATATCATAGATGGATTTTTAAAAATGCAGTTTATATAACCACTTCCTGTACCCGTAAAATTTTTACGGGTACTATACTTGTGGAAAAGTTAGGCTAACATCATTGTTTTTAACAATAAATAACCTTTTATTTTTAATTTACCTAGAACAGTAAATATTTTATACTTAAAATATATAAATTATGGAGGACAGAGTAATTTGGATATTCAAATAAATAATAAGCACTCTCTATTGAATCTTATAGAGAAAAAAAGAGAATTAATGATCCTTCAAGGTATTGAATATGGTTTAACAAGTTCAAAAACAATAAAAATTAGTAAAGAGTTAGACCTTTTAATAAACCAATATCAAAAACTAAAAATAATAGAAAATAAAAAAAGAATTGTATAAAATTTGTCTCCCGATAAGATCTGCGACTAACTAGCCAGCGGACACCTGTAATATCGGGAGACTTTTTGTTATATCCCGTATAGGGTGCGACAGGTTAGGAGATCTAATTATCGTCTAAACAAACTTTTAACAATTCTAGGTATTACCCAGTAGCAAATAATCGAGCAAAGAGCCTTTCTTCAGCAGTTAACTTAGTTTTAGAATACTTACCATTCATTGGTGCGTTATAGCTTCCGATTTCGTTATGAAGAAGTTCCAAGTTAAAAGCTTGTAATGGTGATAATACTTCGAGTTCTTTCATAGTAACATCAATAGCTATGCTACATTTGATATCATTTTCGAAGTAAAAAAGGTTTAATGGAATAAGAATTAATCCATCTAATCTGTGACCATTGAATCTACTGTTTTTCATCGTATTAAATTTAAACGAATCATCACTTGGAGCACTGTAAAAGCATCCACCTTTTAACTCTTCATAAATCTCCTCACAAAGAATTGTATCGTGCGGAACATATAAGGCAGCATATTGTCCAAAGGAACTGATAACAGCCATTCTGAGAGCGTCTATTTTTGATGTATAAGGTTGATTAAAAGCATCAAAACCAAATGTTTGTAATTCTTGTGAATCCACCTTAGATAAGCCGTTAAGAAGCTCAGGAACAGTATCCGTAACACAACCATCCGAAAGTTTATTGAAATAACCTTTTTCGTATTCAGTGATAATCGCTTCAAGATCATTTTCGTATTCGCGTTGACTTGTAATATAAGTCATATCATCTGAATATTCACCTCTTATTTCGGACCATTCGTAAGGAAGTCTTACTTTGTTAATTAATACTGAAGCAAGAATGGCCCCTTCTTTTTCTGCACCAAGATACTTAGCAACAAGAAGCAATTTTCCAATACGAGGATTAACCGGTAATTTAGATAATGCTTCGCCAAGAGGTGTAAGCTTTGTAGAATGG
>NZ_JBZFLI010000032.1:0-35547 GCF_058315175.1 Metabacillus sp. RB-C-LZQ-3-1
TACACCATGATGAGTTTGACCAATTGATACGGACCAAGTACCAGGAATTAAATAACTCTCATCCCAGTCATATCGGTCCTGCATACCTTCGTTATAAACTTTTATTCTTAACATCCCATCAAAACTAAGTTCGATTTCCTTTCTTCTAATCTTTTTATTTGTAAGTATCTTCTTAAGTTGCTGCAGTATTGTTTTATCCAACTTAATTTTTAGTAGGTCCCTCAAATCAACTTCAAAAAGATTATGTCTAATGTTTAGGCCATCCTCTAATATGTGTTTTTCAGCCTCAATCTTCCTTCGGTCAAAACCTAATGGAATCTGATAAACATATTCAACACCACCTTGAAATTTCGCTTTTCTTTGAAGTCGGATAGTCTCACCGTTCCGTCCAGTCCATCCAGCATTGGCAAATATCTTTTGTATTTTATCTGCATCATTTGAAGTGGATCCTTTAGTCTTTAAGTATGAATAACCTGCTACACCACTCATGATGATTGTTGAGCCTATTTCGAAAATCAATTACACCACCTCCAATTTGGATATTACGTAGTAATAGTTGCTGTGATATTGCATTTCGAATATTCGATTTTCCCCTTGATACTAATAGGTTTAATTAATACCATTTAAAATTCATTACTTGCATTTGTATTGGAATAACTAAAATACACAATTTCTGGTCATTGTCTGAGCATCATATCTAGCATCATTTTGTGTTGATGATAATGTATATGAACTTGTAGTGTAATTTCTTGCCTGTCCAGTTAAATTTATTTTTCTTGAGGGCAAAGGAATTTTAAACTATACATTGAATGAGATATACGAGGTGGTAATAATGACAACAAAAGTGGAGCAAGTTATACTCGAACAAGGTTTACGAAAAGGGTGGGTAGCAAAAAAGGCAGGAATATCACCTGGTGCTTTATCGAAGATTTGCTCGGGGGAAACAAGGGATCCAAAAACAAGCGTATCCCTATCTTTAGCCAAAGTTTTAAATAAGAGTGTTGAAGAGCTATTTGGAGATTTAACCAATGATAGAAAGTAATGATCATGAAAAAGAAGCCCTTCTCAAATGAGTAGGGCTTTTAAACTCTCTGAACAAATAAAATATCCATGAAAGGCACTTTGATTGTTTCAGTAAAATTTTCTATATGAATCAATTTAGTATTACCATCCATCTTTACTACTTTACCTCTTACAGGATCTTCTCTCTTCCACACAGTTAATCTAAGTTCACTTTTATCCTCTAACGCTTCTGTTAAAGTATTAGCAATCTCTTCTAACTCGAATTCATCCCTAGTTGGTCTTGCTGGTTTCTTAACCTTCTTTGGTTTTGCTAACATCATAATTATGCACCTCTCCTTACTTTACGTATAAGTCCAATTGATAAAATGTTACCTAACTTGAAAGTGCGTTGCTGGTTACGAGTGAAGCAATAAGCACTAATCGATTCATCGCTAAGTTTGATGATTTTAATCCTACGTTGACTAATTTCTCCTTTTCTATTTAGATAAAACATTTCTAAAACTTCACCATTCACAACAGCTCTTTTAAGTAAACCTTTCATCAATAAGACCTCCCTTTTTAGATATATTATATACGAACAATAGTTCGATTTCAATTGAAAATACGAACATATTTTCGTATAATAAGAACACGATAATGATAAAGGGATGATTTTATGATTCGTGATCGAGGTACGAAAAAATGGACTGCGTTTATGATGCCTGAACATGTAAAGAATTTAAGAGATTTTGATATAAGCCTTAATAAGGTTGAGAAACCTGAATTAGATGAAGGTCAATTAGAAGAGATTAATTCAATTATTTGCGAAGCGATGGAATATAACAAAGAAGTTGTTTTTACTTATTACGAAAAAGGAGATATTAAACTGTACATAGGTTTTATTCATTTTGTAGATACCATTAGAAATGAAGTAAGACTAAAAGATGTTTACAATGATGTTTTTATAATTAAGTTTGAAGATGTACTCAGAGTAGATTTTCACGAGGTGTAATTTATGAAAGCTCCCATTACCAAGGAACAAGAGGACTTAGTGCATAACTATATTGTTCATGAATACTTACTTCATATTCTTGAAGAGGATCTTGTTATAATAAACAATGCAAACTTCAAACTCAAAGACCCCTACATTAGGTTAGTTGAAAGTGTTCTTAAGACAATAAGGATAAAGTTAAGGGATATGAAAGCTGAGATGAAGAAACAAGAAATGAAAGTATTTGGTCCTATGAGGGACGATATTATGCTGCAGTATGATTATTATGTGCGAGGGTATCATTCTTTTTCGAGGTATTGGGATGCTGCTCTTAAGATACATGGAACTAAGTTATTAGAGTTTTATTTTAGAAAGAAATAGCCCTCACTTTTCCACGGTGAGGGCTTAACTTTTGAAGATTTAATAGGAATCTTTTATTAACCTTATTTAAACATCTTTTCAAATGTATTTCTACCTGCAAGTCCGTCTTGCGCTAATTTATTTTTCTTTTGGAAAGCCATTACTGCATAGTATGATCCAATACCAAAATCACCATCAAAACCTTTCGGGTCAAAACCTAAACAATAAAGCATCCCTTGAATGATTCTTGTGATATTGCCCTTTGCACCCCTAGAAACTGTGCGAATAGATGCTTTTGTCTTAGGTCCCCAAATGCCATCAACTTTAAGACCTGCCCCAAATTGCTTGTTAAGTTCAGTTTGTAATGCCATAAGAGCAGCCTTTTTAGTTTTAGGACCATAAATACCATCAACAACTAAATTGAACTTGTATGTTTTATTCAACCAATCCTGAAATTTCTTAATGAAGCTGTTGCCACTATAAGTTGGCTTTGGTGTAGATGGAGCTTTAACAATCTCAGTTTTCACTTCTGTCGTAGGTGCTTTTACAGTAGTTGCTTTTCCCTTTAATCGATTACGAACCATGTTCATATCGATACCAGGACAAGCAGTTGAAGCTCCACTAAATTCTTTATGGCCAAGTACCTTTTCAACTGGAAGGTCAAACAGAGCCATCGCTACCTTACAACGTTCATCAAATGTCTTTTCTTGAGCTTCAGTAAAGGATCCATTACCTACAACGCAAATATGATATGTTTCACTGTTATGATTTTTGATTCCGTTTGTAATTACATTAGGGTCATAACAAAGCTGCACTGTACCATCACGTAAGATGATTTCATGGTACCCTCCAGTTTTCCATCCTTTCGCTTTCCATGACTTCCAGAATGCGAAGTAATCCCCACCTGTTGTTGCTGAATGGTGACGTGCAATATTCTTTACTTTTCTAAGAGCTCGTTTACTAGAACCACCTGCAGTTTGTTTACGGATATCTTGAATTTTTGCCACTTTAAAACTCTCTCCTTTTTATTTTAGATAAATAAATAAGCCACTCAATTGAGTAGCTTATTTTTTGATTAATCCTTGAGCTTGTAGTGCTTTCTTTTGTAAATTTCCTATTTGAGTTACATAGTTATTTTTAAACCATGCTATTACAGTAGTACCAATCGTGAATGCAACGGAACCAACCAGGTAAATCCCATCCACAAGATTAGTAATCTGTCCTTCTTCAATTGGTATGATTGGCTTACCAAACATAATTAATGTCTGGTTAACGAGTGCAATAAAAAGAAGCACCGTCCGAATGACCGTGCCTTTGTCTAATGATTTAATAAAGTTTTTCATGTTTTACCTCTCCTTTGATTTCCATAGTATCTAAGCGTTTATGTGCTTGTTTTGCACTTTCCTCGACCTTTATAACGCGTTCGGACAAATCACTTACTCTCTGTTCGTTTGCTCGTATATCAATCCGGATTGATTCTACCCCTTGACTAATGTTGTCTAACTTTGTTCTAATTACTGCGGATTCTGTAGCGTCACTTTTAACAGCCTTGTCTCTGTTTAAGGTGAAAGTAAGGATTGCTAATAATACTCCTATTAAGCTAATTAGAATTCCTATTTCGACAGTCACCCTCTCACCACCTTTCAGGACATAATAAAAAAGCCACCGATTTTGATGGCTTTATGATTATTTCTCTTTATTTATCCATTCTTGTAATTCTTCAACTGTTACTCCTAATATCTCAGCATTATACTGGTCCAGAGAATCGGCAGTTATTGTTTCAACCTTTTCAATAAATTCTTCTCTTGAAAAAACTCCTTTTTCAATTAACAAATCTGTAATTGCTTCAATATGAATCTTATTAATTATGCTTACAGAATTTGTTCTTGCTAGTAAATTATCAGTCTTCAATTCACTCATTTTATCATCTCCCTTTTTAATATTTCGACAAAATAAGTGATTTTCCTTTTTGAATTACTTTGTACTATTACTACTTAATTTCCCTAAAGTTAAACCAATTATTTTCCTTCTATTTTCTTGCTTTATTTCTTTATTTTTCTGTTCCGCAAGTTTAAGGATATCTTCAATAGCAGATTTATTCATTATTCATCAACCTCTCCGTTGTTCTGGTTATTAACTTGTTGAAAAGAGTTTCCTAAATCCTTCAACGATATCTTTATCATTTTCTGTTAATTCCCCTTTAATGAAAATATCTCCATTCTTTTTAAAGTTCAATATTTCATTGCCATTTTCATCTATATATAAAAAAATCGAGTCATCATTAGCATCATATCTTTTATCCACATAAATATTTTTATACGTGGACAAACTTTCTGTTTTTTCAATACGTAGTACTTGTTCATTGTTAAAAACACCAAATGTATTTTTAGCCACTTTTCAAAACTCCTTTATGAAATAATCGGCGCTTGACCTTCCTCAAATACATCAATTGCATCCCTATAGTCATCTATTTCTTTGGCATAAGCGTAGATTTGTCTAAAGATATTTAATGCACCGTCTGAAGAATCAGGGATAAAAGAATATGTTCTAGTTTCAATCGATGCTTTTCCTTCTAGATAAGCATTTCTATCCACATAAGCATTTAAAGTGAATTGAATAATATTTTGATTTCCACTTAAGTTACCTATATTGAAATAAGCATCTTTAATTTCAAGTCCAATATTTGTGCTTAAATTTTTTAAAAGTCCCACTTATTTCCCCTCCCTAGGGCGTAATTTTCTTCCAGTCTAAAGCTCCTTTCCCAACACTTACTGATATATAAGCTTCAGCATTTGCAGAGACATCATTATAAATTTGCCCTATAAAATCAGCATTTGTTGTCGGTGATCCTAAACCTTGTCTTCTATCAAAAGGTGCTAAATTTTCCACTGTTCCTGTAAGTGCATACCATGAATTACCGTCACTTACTAAAATCATAGAAGTTCTTGGTAACATCCTTAGATAAGAAAGAGCTGATCCTTTATACACAAGATTTGAGCCATCTTTCGTCTTAATATCTGCATATGCACTTCCAGCATTTTGTACTATTAATAGCTCACCCGTTCTATCTACAGGCGAATGAATTGAAAAGTCTTCTCTTATAGTTTTACTTATAATGATTATCCTTATATCAGAACTACCATATTGAACCATTCCATTAGTAAATACCCCTGCTCCTAACTTTAACTTAGATTGTCTTCCATTTGTTCTAAAATGAAATCCTTTATCATTTGCATCACCATCAAGGTAACTAATTAATGGTATTTTATTAATGTCTGTGGCATGAAAAGCAAAACCATTATCAGAGTCCCTAGCTTCATAAGCTACTCCAAATCCTTCTTCAGCATCATTTGCTTTTCTAACTCTCGAACCGTATCTTGCTTTTTTCTTGAAGTTAACTATGTCTATTCCACCGATATCTACATTTTCAGTTAAGGGTTTATAATTAAATAAACCAATTTCATCAGCTACCGCTTGATTTGTATCATGTTCTGCAAATAGGAATACGTTGTTATTTCTTCCCCATATTTTTGTTACTCGATTTATATCAAAGCCTGTCCCGTTTGCAGGAATTGAAGGAGTTTCACTGCCCCCTGGTACAATTGCATACCATCCCTCTTTAATAGTAATCAACTGATTTTCAACATCAATTTTACTTATTATTGCAGCCATCTTAGGTGAGTGTTTTGTATCAATGATCATCCCCGGTAATACTTTATCTAAATCTCTAACTGTAGCACCAGTTACTTTTACAGTTGTATTGGTGTATTCAATGGTTCCTCCTGCATGAGTTACAGTAGGGTTCGCGCTATATGCAGCCGTATACCATGCAGCACTATCCCGATTTGAATAAGCAGAGGCTTCTTTGCTAGTTTGTATTCCGAAAACTTGAATCTTCGGATTAGGATTATTTGCAACTACACCACCCACGGATGCATTCTGAAATGTACCAAACGTTCTTCTATGATGAAAGTTCCCTTTATTCTTCAAGTAATCATTAATAACCGTTGCTGGACTTCCACTATTAATTGCGAAAGTGTATCCATCTGTATAAACATTACCTTCTCCGTATAACCTTCTTTCATCAATTCCTTCTATTGATGATACATAGAAATCTCCACGTGGTACGTATGCAAAAGGATGTTTTTGAAATAAACTTAAAAGAATCTGATAGTTATCTGAGCCATCACTTTTAGCTCCTAGACTCATAATATTTACACCACGTAGAGCGAATTCGTTTGAAACCTTCTTTGATTCATCAGCTAATTGCAAACTAAGACGATTATCCACCTCATTAATAGCAGAAGGATCAATATCTTGAATTTCAATCCAATTTTCACCATTATAGCGATAAATTTTACCACTATCACGAGTCATTGCTGTTTTACCCTCAATAACATTCGGATAGGTACTAGCTAAGTCGTTAAAAGTATTAACAGGAGGTAACCATTCAATCTTTGCTGAGTTTACTACTTTATCAAATGCCTTTTCAGACACCCTTTCAACTACATTATCAAATTCACCTTGTAACCCTTTAATATCACTTTCTATATCTAGTAAGTTCTGATTTTGTTCGTTTCTAAAATCCTTACCAAAACCTGACTTAATGGGTCTATATGGATATCTAGGCACTAGTACCACCTCCATTTTCTAATGCACTCACTCTTCGTTCTAAATCCTTTAGTTGTAAAATGTTAGCTGCAGACATAAGACCGTCTTTTGTATCAGTAGCAAGGGGTATTGTGACTACCAAATTCCCTTCTTGATCAAACTTGATTTTTGTCAATTTAACGTAGTCTAATTTACTTAAAAGACCATCTTGGTCACTGGATGCCAATGGGACACTCACATTTCCATCCGCATTAACCAATATTTTTGATAGTTTAGTATAGTCATCTGAACTCATTAACCCTTCTTTTAAAGAAGATGCTAGTCCATAATTGGGTATAGTGAAAGCAATTTGTTGCTCGGTTAATTTGCCTTTTGCTTTACTTAAATCTACTGATAAATTATTAGTGTCTATTGCTTCACTTTTTACTTTCCCCGTCTTAGTATTAACGACCTGAGAAATTCTTTTATTAGTTGTGCGAATTACATCAGTAGCTTTCTTAACAATTGTTCCTAGTGTAAAAACTGGAGATTTAAAAGGATTTGAATAATCCTCTACATTAACCACCCTAATCCGAACATCAATGTCAAATGGCTCAATAATGCACCAAACATAATCTCCATTAGATATATTTGTTATCCCCATATCATTTAGTTCAACAAAATTAAGACTAATTGAAATATTAATACTATCATTTAATGCTCTACGTATAGCTTCATCAAGGCTAGCTTTATTAGTGTACTTTTCGTCTCTTATTGGATCAGCGTGTTTAATACCATACACTGCAGCAAGTGGACTCGTATACTCCGATTTGACAACATATGAGCCATCTTCATTTTTCTTACCAAAACCTCTTATATATGTTTTAAAAGATGTTGTATCAATTTCTTTAGATGGTTCATCAATATTAAACATGTACCTTAATTGTTCATCTGTTACTCTGCCTATCTCTTTTGCAACAAGTATCTGTGTACCTGTACAATCAAATTCTGCAGCAATTAGTTCAAGTAAGTTTTTCAGTAATGTAAACGAGTTAGCATCACCAAAATTTTCAACCTCGACTGAACTTGGTAAATCGGTAACAACAAGGTTAAATGTGTACCTTGTACCCTTTAGAAGGAATTGAAGCAATTCTTTAATTGTTTTTTTACCTGTAATAGTTTCATATATATAATTGTCCGTTAAATCTTCAGCAATCCTATGAATTGCTTTACATTCAATTTTCGTTTTATTTCCAAATGTACGTTGCTTGTACTTTTTGATAATATACTCGTCATTTTTGTAAATTAGCGTATGCTGATTTTGGATTAATTGAAATGAATGTTTATTTTGGTCAGTCTGAATAACTTCTACATCAATTGTCTTTTCACTATTCACAGGATTTTGTCTTGTTACCTCAAAATCAGTTACTCTTTCTTCGATTCCTGAAGTAGTTCTCACAAATAAATCTTCCATAAACATCACCTAAAAATAATAAAATCGGAAGTCGAATAAAATTTCGAAACTTCCGATCGCTCCAGTAATATTAAATTCATTCCATCCAGGTAAAATCGAAATACATCTCCTATTGGTATTTCCTAATATACTTATTCCATTCTTTAAACAGCGTATATTTAATAGTTCGATGGTATCTCCTTGTAGGGATGTTCCATAATGTTTCCATTCTTCACCCGATGTTAAGTTTTTTACAGATAGTCTATTGGATGCTCCCTTATATACAATATGCAAAGGTATTTGTCTCGGGTTTATTGCTATATCTCCAGAATTATAAATTCTAAATTGTGTTGTATTGTGAATATACGACACATCTTCTGCAATTAATCCTTGTCCAATTTGCCACTTATCTGAACCGAAAGAAAATGGTGAAAGAGTTGTTCCGATTGATTCTAAAAAAACGGAATGTATAACAAATTCGATTGAAAACTCCCCATCTTCTAGTGTTAAATAGTCCAAATCGAAATCCCCTGAAACAGATACTTCCATCCTTTTACCTGGTTGTAAATCTCGGATGATATAGAATTTTTCTAAAGGATTAAATATTCTAAAGAGTTCATCCCGAATCAAATCGAAATCTATATAGTCAACAGCTTCGACCATAATAGTTGAAGTGATTTTTCGTTCCTTTAACGTTGTTCCCATATAAATCGTTCCATACCTACCTGTAACATCCTGTGTAAAATGTTCGGGTGTAGGAGAGATAATTCGGAAAGTACTAACCCATAAATTCTTATCTTCATGTAGGTCTATGGTTGTTCCATCTTTATATTGAATTTTAAAGTTAAATATACTCTTATCCATTCATCATCCCTCCTCTATAAGTTCTCCCATCATTTCATTGATATAAGGAAATTGATTTTTTGCTACTTCATGACCATCCAAATTAGTCGTATGGTTTATGATGATAGGTTGATTATTTTTGATATTATATGTTAATCCAGCCTCAATTTCTTTTTGTTTAATAGCACCAATAGATAATTCTGCACCTTGAACTTCAGGTATTGCACTATCGACTAAAAGTTGAGAGGCTTTTGCTACTGCACCCTTCATCTTTTCAATCCCTCTAGATAAACCCTCACCTGTCCATTTACCTATTTGCATAAGTACACGTGAAGGTGATTTAATTTGAAGAATGCTCTTGATTTTACCAGTAATTGCATCTGCAGCTTCCTTTACCTTATCCTTGATTGCTCCAATTTTAGATCCTATCCCATTTATCAGACCTTGAATTGCATCTTTCCCCATTTGTGTAAGGTCAATATTTTTTAAGAATGTCACAGCATTATTCCAGATTTCTTCAATCTTAGCTTTAGCAGCATTCATCTTTTCTCCGACTGTGTTTTTCAATGATTCAAACTTATCCCTGACTGCATTCCATAATCCAGTAACTATCGAAGTAACTCCACTTTTTATTCCATTCCATATTGAAATGATTATTCCTGATGCAGCTGAAATTATGGATTTAACAATATTAATCACTGATTGTGTGATATTTTTTATTGCATCCCATGCACCTTGCCAGTCACCACGTAATATCGATGTGAACAGCTTAATAATATTTGTGATGATGTTTATCACATTTTGAATAATCTGCATGATGGTCGGAAATACAATTTGTACAACCTGCAGTATAAAACTAATTGCTGGGATGAGAACAGTTGTAATGATTGTTGCTGCTAACCTCAATACAGTAATAATGATTGGTACAACCATTTGTATAATTTGTAAAATTATTGGAAAGACCATCTGAACTGCCTGTAAAATTAACGGTATAACCATTTGTGCCAATTGTAAAATTATTGGAATAACTGAGATCAATAATTGAATCACAATCGGTAATACAAGTTGTATTATTTGTAAGATTATTGGAAAGACCATCTGTACTGCTTGTAAGATTAATGGTAGAACCATTTGTGCAAGTTGTAGAATTATAGGAATAACCGATGAAAATAATTGAATCACAATTGGTAATACGAGTTGTATCACCTGTAAAATAATTGGAAAGACCATTTGGAACGTTTGTAATAATAACGGTAAAACAGTCGATGCTAACTCTAAAATAACAGGAACAATGCTTGCAAAAGTTGCAACTAATTGCGGTAAATACTCAACATATAACGGTATTATTGCATTTGCTAGCTGACTAAAGCTTTGCCCTAGTGTGATGCCTAACTCACTTAGAGCAACTCCTAATTCGTTAAATGTAGGACCCAATTCTTGAAAAGATTGTGCTATGATTTCACCTGTTTTTTGAAATTCAGGACCAAGTACTGAAAAACTATTTGCAAACTGTTCAATTACAGGCTGTAATGCACTTAAAACACTTCCTATAATCGACAATAACCCATTGAAAACCGGAGTTAATGAAGTAAGAATTGTACCGCCATTTTGTATAATTGAAGCTATGAGTGTTCCAATTGTTGTTGCTAGACTTGATAATGATGGTCCTAAGTTATCTAATAAGCCTGTTATTGTCTTCATTAACATAGCAAACGTTGTTCCAAGGGATGTCAACATACCATCGAAAACTGGCTTTAATTGTTTAAATGCATTAGATAACTGTATTAAGACTGGCTTAATAACCTCTATTATTCGATTCCAGACATCTGAAATGGCTTGTTTTGCCTCTTCATTCTCTGCAATGAAGAATCCCAAATGAATTAATATCATTGGTATAAGACCAAGTAATAGTTTAAATGGTGCAGCAAGTAATGACATGGTTCTGCCAAGAATGCCGACTTTAGTACTTGTTGCTGCAGCTGCTATTCCGATTTTAGACATAGATGCTGAATATGCATTTGATGAAATTGAAGCTTTTGCTGCACTTGAACTATACAAAGTAAGCCTACCTGTTAGCGCTGATAAACCAATAACAAATTGACCTAGCATTGCTATCAATGGTCCTATAGCTATTGCAACAGCTCCTAAAATTAATGCTAGATTTTGAAACACGGGATCCATACTAGAAAATCTATCAATGAAAGAAGCAATGTAAGGTGCTGTACTATTTATTAGTTCCAGTATCTGTGTTCCTAATGGCTCTAATGTTGTTAATAATTTACGTATCGTTGCCTGTGCACGTTGTCCGAATGATTCTTCAAGTGTTGTTGAAGCTTCATTTATTGCAGTCTCGTAATCTTTTAAAGCATCTGTTTGATTCGTGAGGGAATACATAACTTCAGATTCAAGGTCTTCCCACTTTGTTCCAAAAAGACCAACACCAATTTGATTGGCTTTGACTTGGTCGTCCATATTTTTTAATTCGGGAATAACAACATTAAAAACATCTGAAACAGATGCCCCGCCGTTTAGAAACTCTTTCCACACTTTTTGTGTATTAGTACTCATTTCAGACATTGCATCTGAGGTTGTTTTAGATCCATCCTTCACCCTAATTTGAAATTCCTTCATTACATCATTAATGTAATCTAGGTTATAGGCTCCATTTTCAACACCATTTATAAGAATTTGAAAATATTCTTCAGCGCTGAATCCCATTTTTTGAAATAGTGGACCGTATTCTGAAACATTGTCAAAAAGCTCGGATGAAAAATTAAGACCGTTTTGTGCCCCTCTTGTGAGTAACCCAAAAGCTTCATCAGCACTTAAGCCAAAGTTTATCATCAACTGATTAGCGCCTCTGGTAACTTCATTTACATCAGCTTCAAATATCTTTGAAAGATTGAGTGCGTTTTTAGTGGCTGTTTGGAGTTCTTGACCAGAACCAATATCTCGCATGTTCTGTTTAACTCTTCCCATCGCGATCGCTAGTTCATCAGCACTCTCAGCATATCCACCTTCCCAAACCTCAAGCATGTCATTCTTAAGATTTTTGGCTTCTTCCCCCGTCGTACCTAATGAAGCAATCAATTGACGAGTAGCACCATCGATATCAGTTGCTGATTTAACACTAATTGCACCAAGACCAACCATTGCTGGAGCTACTACACTCGTAGCTGTCGCACCAGCATTTTTCATTTTGTTTCCGGCATTATCAAGTGATTTACCAACTTGTTCAGCTTTTGATGCAGTGTTTTGCATTTCTGTTGCTTGTTTAGAAAAAGCTGTTTGAGTTTGTGTCACTTCGTTCGCAAGCTTTTGTTCAGATGTCATTAGCTTGATTAATTTTGTTTCAAGCTTTTGTACTTCTGATGAATTTTCTCCGTAGCTTTGTTTTGCTATATCTAATTGTTTCTTTACATTCTGTACTTGTAGAGAAGCAACTCTATGTTCATTATTTAAACTAGACAACTTAACTTTTAATTTGTCAGCTTCACTAGCATTAGCTCCAAGTTTTGCTTTTTGTAATTCGTACTCAGCACTAACCTTAGATAACTGAGATGCTAATTGCTTTTCTTCTGTCTCTAATTTATTCAATTCTTGTGTAGTAGTACTAGTTTGTTGTGTTAACCGCGCAAGTTCTTGTTCTGTAGAACTTACTGCATTAGCTAGTTTCTGTTCAGCAATTTGTGCATCTAAAAGCTTTTTCGCCATCTTATCGGCTTCAATTGAGTTTTCACCAAACGTTACTTTAGCCCTTTCTAACTGTTGTTGTGTGGCAGAAACTTGTTGTTTTGCTACCTCTTGTGCCTTTTTTAAATAATCAACCTTAGCTGTTAAGGTGTCAGCTGCAGTTCCATTTTGCTTTAATTGTTGCTCTTGAAGCTGAAACTCTTTACGCAATTTGGAACTTTCACTCTTCATTTCATTGATTGCTTTATTGAAATCTTGATTAAACGCCCGAAAGGTGACTTTGGATTCCGAATTATTTGCCATTTTATCACCTACGCTTCTTTAGGGTTATTCCTCCAACCGCTGAATGCAGTAGCTCCTTCATAAATTCGCTCAACAGTTGCTATTGGCTCGTGCCAAAATATCTCTGAATCTATTTTTGCTCCCAAACAATATAAGACATAGAGGTCTTCCACACTTTCAATAATTAACGTTGGTGGTAGTGCTTTTTTCCCTTATTCCTACTTTTATTGGTGCTCTTCTTTAATCCAGCAGCAAATTGATTTGGATCCTTTGCCATTAAATCCATGATTAGATTCATATAAAGCTCTAATGTTTCGTCAAAAGTAGCATGATACTTTTCTAAGAAACCATCCAAAGATAACTCACTGTTTTTATTTGCTCCTTTAAAAGCCAGATAAATGATTTGCATCATCTTTGATTCGTCAATATTTTCAAATACAGCTGGATCGATATCTGCTTGTGAACTAGATAGTTTTTCTAATCCTTGCAATTTTAAAAGGTCACTAAATAATGAACTTTCAATTAACCCTTGGTCTTTTCCGGATTTTAGTGAGTAATTCGTAAGAAAAGCTGGATAACTCTTCTCATTTTTATAAACCTTTTTGTACTCCCCATCTATTTCAACAATGTCTAAATCTTTCAACGTTATTTTTTGTATTTTCATTTATGATTCCTCGCTATCACAATTATTTTCCAAAAAGAAAAGCCCCTTTAAAAAGGGACCTTTACGGAGTTGGTACGGCTTGTACAAGTTCTGGTGTGAAATCTTTATGCCATGTTGTAGCAACTGTTTCATCCTCTAATTCAGCAACAAGAGCTTCATAGTAGAACTTTCCTAAACTATCAGCTAATGCAGTGAACGTTAATTCAAGTTGTGCAACTTCTTCTGCTCCGTTTTCTACTGCAATTTTAAAGCCAGCATTATTTGAACAATTTGCGAAAGCTATTAACTTAACAATATCTTCGAACTCATCGATAACATCAGCAGTAAAGACAAACCTTTTTCCTGAAGATAAATCCCCATAAGCCCATATACCTGGTTTAAGCCCATCTGTTTTGAGACCAAAATAATCTCTTGCAACAGCAACTGGTATATGTGCATTGACTGTTAGATTCATTTTCACAGGTTTAGTTTTAGATTTAGCTTCTCTTCCTTCACAGTTTTTTACAACCGTAATACTTTCTGTTTCACCTTCAATTGAACCCAAACACCCAAATCTTGTTCCTTGCTGCTTAGTTGCCCCATCAAAGAATTGAACACTTGCATTCTTGATGGATACCGCATCAAATTCTTGGATCGTTGTTACTGCCATTACAATTCCTCCTTTAACATTCTGTCTATTCTTTCATTTAATTTTTCTATAATTCTTGGAGTAGCCTTTTTTAATCCTCTTTCCATAAACCTTTGTTCAACTAAGTTGTGTGTACCTCTACCTTCGTTAGGAAAGACAAGATACCCAAAGCTTCCGCGATTTTTTGCTGCACCACCGCGAGTTTTAACTGTAATGGACAAATTATGTTTTTCACTTTTTGACCATTTACTGTTCTTTGCATGATTTTTATTTCTTATCCTATTTTTCCTTCTTGATACTGGAATTAGCTTTGTAATCTCTTCTGTAATAATTTCAATACCATCTGATTGAAGGACTTCATTAATTATTTGTTCCGACATACCAGGTATCTTGGTTAATTTACTTTCAAGTTCTGTTAATCCTTTAAAATCAATTTCATACTTGGCACTCAATCGGAATCATCCTTTGAAAAGTTAGAGTCACAAAATCAATGTAACGGTCCATGTCTTTAACTTGCAGTCGCTGTTTTTTAGCATTTGAGAAATAAACCAGCTTTACGTTAGAAACAATTGAAATAATATCTAATATCGCAGCATCAACATCATCCCGATTTTCTGAATAGTATTCAATAATGATATTTTGAGAGACCTTTTTAAAATCATTGCTTGGTCTAAAATCACTTGTTTCCAAAATGAAGCAATGATAAGAATCAGAATTAAGCAAAGTCTCTTCTTCATCCTCTGCAATTTCATCTTCAAATACCTCTATATGAAAATGACTTTTTAAATCATTTACGATAGTATCCTTTTGTTCACTAATTAACTTTTTTGCTTTTTCATTCATTAATGCTTCCTACTTCCTGCAAGTAAAAATAAAGATATTTATTTCCCTCTGTATCAACCTTAATGACATCAAACTCTGTATTTGAAATTTTTACTTTTAATTTATTTTTATTAATGTTTTTGAATGATGGTGGATAGAGTGTTTTCACCTTATAGTCCAAACTTGATCCCATAATCCCTACCATTTGATAGTCACTGTCGCGACATGACATTTCTTTAAAAGCAAGTTTTCCTTCTTCTTTAAAAGTTTCACCTACACGTTTACCTTTAGAACGTATTGTTTGTTTTCTTCCATAAGATAAAAAACCATCATTGAATGTCTCACGGTATGCTTTCACCAATAACACCTACTTTCCCTATAGCTACTAGCAAAATTAAGTGTGCAAGTTCACGATGATAATTTTCTTCGAATTCATCTGCAGCATTGTTATAGGCATATCGACATCTTTCTAAAAGAAGGTCTTTAGGATATTCCTCACTTAAATAATCAAAAGACGCACCAGTTTTAGATGTTAGGTACGCCTTTGATTTAGAGATTATTTTTTTCAGATGAGTATCTTCATCATTCCAAGTAATTCGTAGGTTATCTTTTAATTCGATAAGTAATTGTTCATCCATTTAAACCACCTTATTTATCCGTTTCTTTTTTAGTGGTTCTTTTAGGTTTTTCCTTATCTTCTTTATCTTCATTTTCATCACTTGATGGTGTTAAAACTTCCGAGTCTGTTTCAACTTTTATATGTTCTTTTGGAGCTTTTTCTTTTGTCTCCTTTGTTAATTCCGGACCCAAAAAAGCTTTTTTATATATGTTTTTATTTGATTGCAGATACTCTACTCTTTTTGGATCTGCTTCAAATCCAGCTTTAGGGTAAGTTTCCCCTGCTTTGTAAAGCAATTCTTTATGCTCTTTTTCAATAAAATCGTTTAATACTTCAAACATTTCTCTTCCTCCTAAGACATGTATTTATCATTAAATTTTTATATTAAGGTGTAGGCGTTTCCCCTAAAGTACTAATATCGAAAACTAGGAAGCTGTCATTGTCTTTTGGTCGCCCATTAGCATACTGCTTAGTAACGTAGACTCGTTCATCCTCTAAGAATCTGTATTCATCACTGTATTCAATTTTCAGAGTTGAACCTACTCCCATGAAATAATCCTTAGCTAATCCAGCAACCATTTTCCCTTGTGGTACTGCAACAGATTGAATAATCGTTCCTGGTATAGGTAGTACTCCATAAACATAGGAACCATTTTGAGTTAACATAGTTGTTAATTTGAAAATTTTCGCCCAGTAATCTAGAGGATTGACAACTAATATCACGTTAGTGACAGAACGTTTTCCTCCTTTAGTTAATGGTGCCATTACTTTTTCACCCAATGTAGCTGGTTGAAAATCAGCGAGTGCAGTTGCTTCTTTATCTGGATATACACCATCAACTACTGCTCCAGCTAAATTCTTTAACATCCCAATTGGCTTGTCTTTCCCATCTCCACTAATAATTGCCGCTTCAAGTGCAAGGGCAATCGATTCAGCAAGTACTGTACGAACAAAACGATCTAACCATTCAGGACCTAAATCCAACATTGCTTTTGAGACAGGGATAAAAGCAGATAACTTATATAAGTCTGTTTTGATTTTCTTAAAGGTATGAGCTAGTTCTTTTTTGATTTGGTCTGTTAATGGTCCCCACCAAGCACCCTGAACATCTTCTCCTCGAGTAATCCATTCCGTTACCCCAGTAACATTAACAAACTCAATTGCTCTAAGAAGGGGTCTATCTTGTACTAAATCCTCAAATACTCGGTCAATTACAGTTGCTGGCATTAATTGTTCTGAACCAGCAAAACCTCCACTTGTAACAACCTCGTTGTAATACTTTCTTTCTTCTGTAGTGAGAGGATTTAGTCCACGTTTAATCATAACTTGTTGGTCTGAGAAATCTTCATTCATAGCCGTACGAGCTTCATTGAGTATATTGGTTTCAATACTTTTAGCAAAAGAAGTTAGCGCATTAGCCAATTCCTCCTCATTACCACTATTCATAGCTTTTAAAAGGTCTTCCTTCATTTCGTTTTCATTTTTTACTTTTCGATCTAAATTTTCAATCGGCATTATAAGTTCCTCCTATTTTGAAACATAATAAAAAACACCATCATTTCGACCGTGTTTTGTTAAAAGAATTTAAAAATTGATATAAAGTATTTGCATTTGAAACTACATGATCATTTTCCTTTGTTCTTTCATCCGGTTCGTTACCATTACTTTGAGCTGAAATTTGTTGTAAATATTTGTTGAGAATTTCATCCTTTGCAGATACTTGTTCCTCATCATCTTCATCATCTTCTGAAATCTCAATTTCATCCACAATTTCATTACAGAAACCAAATACTTTACATTCCTCTGCAGTTAACCATGTCTCTTCAGCAAGCAATTGCTCTAATTCTGAACGCTCCCCCACAAAACGGGAAGTATAGCTTTCGGTTACAGCTGTATCGATTTTTTCTAAATCATTTGCGATTTTTCTGAGACCTTCTGCATTACCAGATGCAAATGTCCATGCTCGATGGATCATCATCATTGTATTTTTTGGCATGATAACTTTATCAGCTGCCATCGCAATAACACTAGCTCCACTTGCAGCAAACCCATCAATATGAACGTTAATTGTTGCTTTATGATTTTTTAATAAATTATGGATTGCGATTGATTCGAACACATCTCCACCAGGACTATTAATATGAATATTAATCGTCTTAGCTGTGATTCGTCCTAATTGATATCTGACTTCTTTCGAAGAAATATCTGCAAACCATCCAGAACCAATAGAACCGTAAAAATATAAATCGGCTTCGTTTTCCGTTTTATTAAACACTTCAAATCGTTTGCTAATCTTCGGCATTTCAATACCAGGCACCCTATTCACCTCCCTCCAAGGAATCTGCTTCTTGATAATTTTTTGTCACATAACGTTTACGTGACCACTCCTCATTCAGTGGTTCATTACCAAGCATGATTAAAATATCATCAATTGATAAGCCACCAATTGCAAATAACTTATCTGCAGATGTTGCAAGTTGTGTTATATCAACTACTTTGATTTGATTTGTATCAACTTTTAAATAAGTTCTTTCAAGATACTCATCTTTTGTATACATTTTTCTATTGAATTCATCAGCGATTAGCTTAGCAATCGGTTTAATACAGAACATTAGAAAGCTATCAATCTGCTTTTCTACATCAGCAACATCACCTTTTATTAAACTTCTAGGAGTATGAAATGCCATTGAAACAAAATCGATAATATCATTTACCATTTCTTTTATATCTCGACTTGTTCCATTATTTCCTGCACTTCCCTTTTGGCCATCGCTCAAATCTTCTAAGGTATATCCCTCTTGTAATTGGAATGCTGAACCTTCTTTATTAGGATCAAACCAGTTCTTTAATTGTGATTCAAACATTTCATTGATAGCCTCTTGAGTCTCGGCATCTTGTGCTCTTAGAAAGTTACCTTTAATGAGATACCTCTTATTGTTTTTCCTTTTGTAAAAATTCATTGCTGAAGACAATAACTTGCCATAGTCTTTATACAATCCTTCAATAACATTCATAATATTACGATCATTTAACTTAAAATGAAGGACTTCAGACTCTTTGAATGATTTATTAAAAGTCAAATCACCAACTGTCACACTATCATATCTATTTTCCAATAATGCAAATTCAATTTGATTAAAACTGTCTGCAATATAGAGTTGCCTATTTTGCATGATTACTAAACACTCATTATTCATAATTAAGTGATTCACAAGACTATGCATGAATTCAGAAGCGTTTTGATTTTGATTTGGCTGGACATTTAATAGATAAAAGATTTCACCACGATGTTCTTTTCCTGTATCAAAAGTCTTAAATTCACATCTGGTTAGTGTATTAGCAATAAGGTCGATACATGTTTCTACAGCTAATCGCTTATAAAAAACATTTACTCCCAAATCATAAAATGCACCATTAATTTTTATTGTATTACTTGTCCCAAATAAACCACTAATCCAATCTAAAAAACCCACAGATTCACCACCTTTCAATAACTAAATGATTTGAATATCTTCTTAACATTTTCGGCATTTAGTGGAATGCTTTCTTTTAATTCTGAATTGAATTGTAATGCGTGAAGAAAAGCAGAAAAGCCATCGGTCTTCCTTAACCGTGGCTCAATTTTTTCATATGTGATATTCCCCTTACTATCGCGTTTAATGAAAACATTATTTGTATACCATCTCATCATTAAGTCGTCACCATAAACGAGATTTTCATACGCAAATAGATCTTCAACTATTGGCTGCAATTGTGTGTGGGTTTTGCTTCCACTTCTTGCAATAATAAGATTATCAAAACCAGCCTTTTCAAATTCTTCTCTCACATAATTGATTCGATACATATCACCAGCAATCATTTTAATACGATATTTTTTTGCTTGCTCAGCAAACCAATTGACTAAGTATATAGGTTTGTTTGTTTGTTCTTTAATGATTGTTACTAATCCTTGCTCTTTAGCTAATTCAATATCAACTTTATAATTATTCTGGTCAAGAGACTGTTGGTTAATAAATGTATGATGCAGCCAATAACGTTTTTCACCTTTTTTAAAAAATAGACCTGCACCAACGAAATCAATAGTGTCCGAATAGTCAAATGCACCTATACATTCATATCCACTTAAATCAGGTATTTCTTGATTAGTCGCTAAAATTTTATCCCATTCTGCAACAAGGTCATATGCATCTTGGGACGGAATGTTCATCCTCTTTGTCATAAATTCCAGTTTCGCTGACTTTCTGTGTTCTATATTGTTATACTCTGTTTCCATCTCTAATCGTAAATGAGGGAAATAATTAATGGATGGATTCGCTTTTTCCCAATTACTCTTATCATGGACTTCATTTGGAGAATCAAGTTTACAAATGAATGGAAACAATCTACTATTCTTTATTTCCCCATTAAGTAGCATCTTTGCTTCTTCTTTCATGTGATCAAGAAAGCCATCACGTATATTCCCATCTGTTGTAATGTAAAAACGGCGCGGTCGTGGTACCTTCCCTAGTGCAGAGGTAAAGACCTTTATATTATCTTCACTTTCATATGCATGTACTTCATCAAAGATTACAGCACCTGGTCTAAGACCATCTTTTGTTTTTGCATTATTTGTAAAGTACTCAAGTTTAGATTTTGTTTTATAAAATCCAATTACCTCTAATGTCCTTTTAAAATGTTTACTTAACTTCTTCCAGTGGTCATCAAGCACTTCCCAAACATCCATGAAAGAGGTCTTTGCTTGTTTTTGATTTGTAGCAACAATCGCAACATCATACTTTCTAATTTTCTGTTTCGAAATTAGGTAAAAACATATTGCTGCTATAAATCCATTCTTACCAGCTCCTCGCCCCATCATTAAAAAAAACTCATTAAAAACTAATGAGTCGTCTTCTTTATAAAAAAGTCCTACGATAAAAGCAGTAATGAATTTTTGCCAAGGTAGAAGTTTAAAAGGAAAATATTTTTCTATATTATTAATCGCTTCGTTAATCTCATCATGATCAATATAAATTAAATCTTTCTCTTCATTTAATTTTTTCTTGAGATATTTAATTAATAACTTAAGTTCCTTCGAAGCTTTAATTTTTCCACTTTCAACTTGCTCCATATAAAAATCAATATGTTCATTAAACTTAACGTTAGAAGTCATCGTCATCATCTTTCTGTTCGGCTGATGCCTTTAAACCAAGCTCAGATAAAATTTTCAACATCTGCGCATTTGTTTTGTTTAAATCATTGATGGAAGGATTAGATTTTGGACCATGCATCCCTGAAACTTTTATTCCCTTTGTTTTTATGTCATCAATCAATTCATTCTTTACATCCCAAAGAGATAAATAGTCTTGTACCAAATCAACATAATGAGAACCACTAATCCGTTTTTCTTCCAGCTGACTTAATAAATCCTTCTCAATTCGCTTTCTTTGTGCTTTGCTATTTCTCGCCATTTTCCACTCCCTCCTTCCACTTATTTTCCAATTAACTCCAAATTTATATAGCGAGAATTGCTCCCAGATATTTAATCCTCACCCCTCCCCGTTGAACGGTTCCCAAAATAAAAGGCAAATTTTTTGACCGGGGGGTATTTTTATTCTTCTTTCAAAGCTTTTTTCTCTTCGCGTATCTTTTTAAGTGTTTCTTCTTCCTTAATTAATTTGTCTTTGATGTATTCTATATGATTTTCAATCTCTTGCTCTTGCGTTTCAAGGAATTCCAATCTTTTTTTCACTAGTTGTTTAACATGTGCATTCATATCATTACCAACTTTCCTCAATTCATTTATATATCCACTTAGCGAACAGTTATTTATTTCTTATGAAGTTCCTATAATCCATCTTCCTTTATTCGAATGATTTATCGCTAGACAATGGATGCTGCCTTAACAGTTCACTTTCCATACGTTTATTTAATCCCTTTTGGATATAAGGAGACAAAAGACATCGAATGCAACTACACATTGATTCACACTTAGTTATCATCATCTATCACCATGTTTCTTTACATATTTCATATTTGTTGGCATTCCACACCTTGGACACTTTCTAGCATCAGGATTCTTGTGATCTGTTTCTGTATAGCTGCATATTCTATCAATACATTTATGCTCTGCAAGTTTATACTTCATCAGCTACCATCTCTCAACATTCATAAATTTAGGTATCTTATTTTTCTCTTGTTCCAAACGGTCATGTACCTCGTTATGACATCTAATGCAAAGACATTGTAAGTTATCTAATGTTAAAGCAAGATGTGGATGTGTCTTTACTTCTTTTATGTGATGAACGTTCTCGGCTCTCTTATACTTACCTTTTCTTTTACACAATTGGCATTCATTGTTATCCCTTATTAATGCCTCAAGCCTTAACCTTCTCCACTCTTTACATTTGTAGAACTTAACAAGGTTGTCCTGTGCAATAAGTTCATTTAATTGTTTTAGTTCCATCAAGTATCAACCTTCATTTCTAATACTCTTTCAATGTCACAACAACATATATCCATGCCATAATCATAGTGATTATCTAAAAACCTTTTTATCTTTTTTACTTGTTCATTTGTTAGAGAGTGATGTTTTGCAACCTTTTCATAATTCAGTAAGTGCTTAACGTCTTCTCTCATCGATGGTAACTGTTCGCCAGAATCTAAAAGTCGTATTTCTAGCTCTTTAATATAATCTAAAATTCTATCCTTCACTTTATTTCCTCCTCATCGCTCCACCTTTACCGCGCTTAAGTCTTTGTCTATTAGTTCCCATTATTTCAGACCAATTTATTTTTTCGTCCTGGTCCTTGTCATTAGGTTTCTTCTTTTGTTCTTTATTCAGAGCATAAGATATTTTCATATAATCACCCACTATCCTAAAAATGAGGTTAAAAAAAAGAGCCTGTTTTGAACAAAAAAACAACCTCTTTCACACCTATATAATCATTGATTTTAACCTTCTGAATTATCTACAACAGGTAAAGTGTATAATTCGTAACAAACGCCGAAATCAAGCATTCTCAAGCGTTTGAGAGTCACTATATAATGAATTAGACAGTATACTTTTTGTAGCTAATTGAAACAGACAAATAAAAAAGAATGTTAGATTCTTAATTTCTTTTGATAGTTATTTTGAGTATCTTGATTAATTCCTATATATCTTAAAGTTATTTTAGGATCACTATGATTTAATGCTTCTTGCAATGCTGCAACATCCTTAAATTGTTTGTAATGATGATAACCATATGTTTTTCTAAATGAATGTGTGCCAATTCTTTCTAATCCAAATTCTTCTGCAATCTCTTGGAGAATCACATATGCCATACCCCTAGTTATTGGTTTATTTATTCCTTTTCGACTCTTGAATAAATATTCATTCTTGTTTTTTCCCTTTACATACTGGCGAACTTCCTTCTTTAATTCAGGTGGCATCCAAACTTCTTTGAGTTTTTTTGTTTTGCCCTCACGTACATAAACACTCCAACCTTCAACGTCTCTTACTCTAAGTTTTAAAATATCTGATATTCTCATACCAGTGTTGATACCAAATAAAAAAAGAATGAAATTTCTCTCATTCTTTTGCTTTAAATATTTTTTTATTTCTTGAATTAAATCCTTATCACGTATTGGTTGAACTAAATTCATTTATCATCACCACTTCTTTATATGATAAGCACCACCTTATGCTAATAGCTTAGTTTAATTTAAATTCCCCAATACACCGAGAGAATGGCTGAGATTGAGAAATTACAAAATGAAATAGTAATTTCAGAACCCCCGTACGATTCGGTCGCTAGTTCCTTTCAGAACCCTCTTTGCCTGGCGCGCTTAAGACTCCATGTATCTCCCTCGTTAACCAGATACACTTCCTCATCCTGCAGAACCTTTACGAGTACATCATTGATAAAGGAAAGATGCTTCTCCCATAAGCCCAATTGCTTATGAGAAAATCTTATCTTTTATCCATAAATAAATAGTCCCTAGTTTTATCCCACATTTTGTCGTGATTTTGTCGTGATTTTATCGGAAAAATCAACACTCAGATTATTCCAAGTGCTGTTGCAATTGTATTAATTGCCCTTCTTTTCAATTCATAATAAGGGTCCTTATTCATATTAAGTTCCATATAGATGCTAATATCCTTGACACGACCAGCTGAGAGATATTTCTTTTTAATTATCAGCTTTTCATCTTCATCTAGACTATTGTTTAAAGCTCTCTCAATCTGCTTAACTTTTAACTCATTTATTTCTGACGAATTACGTAATGAAGGAAATAGAGTAACACCAGCTTCATCACATTCCTTTTTGTTTTCTAGTTGAACTTTTGCAGCACGATAATTTTTTAACTCTTTAATCACTAATTTCCTTACTTCCTTTTCATCAATTTCCTCCAATAATGATAATTGTTCTGCGAGCATATTTTTCTCCCCCTTAAAAATAAAGAGGACACCAATCAATAAAGCATAAATCATGCTATCTTGATTAGTGCCCTCGGTTTTTCCGTTAGGCATTATATATTTTTTCTGTAAGATTGATTAGAGTAAATTCCCATCAATAAGTAACAGACAGACTTTAGGGTCTTTAAAATCATCTAATATCGTTTTAGGTTCAATCAATTTATTGTTTTCACCTGGAGCTTGACTAAATCTAACTAAAGCGTAATCTTCAGGAACTTCATAAATATTATTTATATCTTCTAATTCGGCAACAGAAGCATTGTATTCTAATTTTGCTGATTCTTTATTTTCAGCCTTTAACAAAGCGTAATGTGGGTCTAGCACTTCAAAATATCTCATTATATCAATCTCCTTTATTTAACTTTTTCGTCAGATTTTCTTCTTTACAGTAGTTTCCAATCTATCTACTTTCCCACCCAGAGTAATAATTACAGTTTCACCATAATCAGGAAGGTCATGTTCTATAAGTTTCCCATCTTTTACAACATACATTTTTTTATCATTCATCAAGTCAATTTCAGCAATCATTTTCACCGAGACCACTCCCGTGTTATAATAAGTTTAGGTCGGGTCGAGAGTAATCTCGGCTTTTTTTATGCAGTCAATTTCTTATTCTTAATTCTTAACTTCACTACGTTCCGAATTGTATTTATAACATTGTAAGGATCCCTTGGCAGTTTTTGACCCGTCTCCCAAGCTCTAGCTGTTGTCACGGTTACACCAAGAGCAATAGCAAAAGTTTTCTTATTCATTCCTGTTGATTTGCGCATAAATTTAACAAAATCTGCAAACTCTTCGTGCGTTATTTCTTCATGCATCTTTATCATCCTTTTTAATCGAAATGTAACACTTATTAAATTTCATAACCGCAATCATGACATATTGTAATCGTTTCATCAGTGCCATAAATAGGAATAGTTTCGTAATTTTCATGTTTACACTCTTTCATCTTTTCACTCCTTCACAATTTATCCGAATTGCGAACTACTCAATTTCTTTCAGTGCTTCTATTAATTCATTTAATGAGTACGATGAATTTAAATGTTGATTTGATAAGTAATCATAATGACAATCAACATGAACATGATTTTCAAGACTATCAACAGTTAAAATTTCATCCGTTTTTTTAAATGGCTTGTTGCAAAATACACATTTTGGGTTTGTCATACAAAGTCTCACTCCTTAAGGTCGCATTTTCTGTCAAAATAGCAAAAGCTGACCATTATCATCACTTTCAAAATAGATGTCTTCAACAATCGGCTCATTTTTCATTGATTCCGGTTCGACTTCCTCAAAATCAGTGAACCACTCTAAAGGAAAACACCCTTTGAATTGAGTCAATGCCTTATCATAATAGATATTGCAATGTGTCTTTTTGGGTTTGATATAGTATTCAATAAGTTCCAATTCTGGATAACCTTCCTTGCGATACATGTAAGCAATATAAACCTTTTCTCTATCCAGTTCTGTTTTGCTTATCAACTTAAAATGTTTCGCCTGAAAGCATCCTGTGTGAGCTCCCTTATTGGGGAAATTTGAAACATAATAATGTTCCTTTCCATTTGGAAAAAGATAATATCGTTCACCTTCTGTAAGGACAGCTGTATTTTCTGTATCAATACAAATTCCTTCTAACATCGTTAACCTCCCTTACCTAATCCTATTTGTTACTTATTTTTTTGAAAGATTCATTCTCCAAATCCATGAGAGGTAAGATGTTTTTGGATTTTAATTTTTCATAGATAAATAATCTACCTTTTTGAGTCCAACGAGTATTCATTTTCACTGTTTGAGTTCCATCTGTATGAAATACATCTACAGTCATTGATTTTGTATATCCCTTACCCTTGTGAGTGGAATACAATAGCCATTGACCATTAAGCTTATATTGAATACCAACATCATGTAATAACAGATTCATTTTTCTCCCAGACATTCCATAGTCTTCAGCGATTTGTGAAATGGTAACAGTGTCTTTTGAATTAAGGATCATGTCCAAATAAGTAACTTTTGGTTTATATTCTGATACTTGCTGTTCTAATGCTGCTGTTTTCGTTTCTAATAACTGCACATGTTTTTGCTCTTCGATCCATTTTTCTGCTCGTTTAATTGGGTCATCAATCATGTAAGAAGGAAAGTTTAATTGTTTAGTTCGTTTTTCGACTTCAATGAAGTATCTCCTTATCGCCTTTCCCATCTCGTTATTTTGAACCATCGCAATCTCTTTCGAAGTATCGATTGTTAAGTAATAATCATGTCTTGTTACATTTCCACGTTCCCCAATTTTGGTGAGCGTTAAAAAATAGTCCTCATTCTCTACAAAATCAAATTTTTCAATACGTCCTTTAATCCATGATGTAAAATCCTTTCCTACCATCAATTTTTCGTGTAATTCTCTTGCATCAACCAATTTTTCTCCGTTCTCGTTTTCATATACAGGAACCATATCGTTCGCTAACACTTTCAAAGTACTCATACATTATCTCTCCCTTCTTTAGTTATCTAGTAGGAGAAACAGCTACGTTTCTCCTACTCTCTTTTTCTTAAGCTATTATTACTAATTTTCCTGAATTAATTTCTTCCTCCAAAGAATTATGTAAATACTCCTTGATGTTTTGCATTGCAGTAATCTTCCAAGCACCACCATCTGCTTCAAATAATGAACAGCTTGGGCCATTTTTCATTCGGAATATAAATTCACTTTCAGGTTGATCTACTTCAACAAATGTTCGGTAAGGTTTCAGTACTACTGGATTCGGCACTTGAACAGTTGCTACTGTTGCGATTCCTACTTTTGCTGAAACTGCTTGAGATACTCCATCATCACCTATTGTTTTCACTTCTTCTTCACGTATGTTACCAACTACTTGTAGCATAATGTCTCTATCCTCATTTTTTACAAATACGGACTGCAATTTAATATTGAATGCTTCTGCATCATACCAACGGTCAAAATCATACGTTGGTATCATTGCATTGGCTTTAATTAAAAATTCACGTTTTGCATCCCGATTGAAGCTGCTAAATACAGAGACTTGTGTTGGTGATTCAACATGAATCATTAACTCTTTGTCACCATCGAATTTTGATTGTAAATACTCGACTAATCCTGATAGACTACGAATTTGGATAGTGTTAGGTGTTGGCTCAGGTACTTCATATAACTCTTGTGTTGAATAAACTTGATTCCCCACTTTCTCAATACGAGTATTTCCTAAGTTAACAATGTACTGAAATGCCTCTTTAATCATTTTTCATTCCTCCTAGTTTGATTGTTGTTTTAGATTAATAATTTTGTTGCCCTGGTCATCGGAAACATCACCTTGTTCATCGATAAATGTTTGACCTTTAACACCGGACTTCAATTCAGCCCCAGTAACCTTACCTTTGCCGTCTAAATCCATTAATAGCTTGGCTTCGATTGCATGTGCTGGAGCAAGTGTTAATTTTGAGACTACATTTGTCATCACCACATCACGTGATTCATCAGCATTGAAGGTGATTGTTAAAGTTAACTTTCGCTTCTTTTTCCCATCTGTGTTTGGGTCAGCAATATTTTCTAGTACTTTTTGTAAATCTGTGTTTAACCTTTCTGATAGGGCACCACCAGCAAACGAATTTAAATCAATGATTTTATTTGACATGTATATCCTCCTCAAAATAACTTTTTCATGTATCTGTTTTTAAGGCGTTTATGATATGTTCCTTTTTTAATTGCATTAACATCAGCTAGTACTCTAGCAGACTTGTATAAATAACTGCATAATTTTCCAAGACTCATTTTCGCACCTCCGAATTATTAATTTTAAAAGGACTCCTAAGTTCATGGTTTTCTGGATGCTCATAAACGATTGCTAATGCTAAAATTTGCGACCTAGTTTTTAGGTCCAATGTTTCCATGTTAAGAACCATATTTTGTACTTTAATCGGGTCTTTTTTAAGCTCATTAATTAAGACTTTTTCTACCAATTTCATACGTTACACCGCAATTACATGAGGTTTCCCTGACGTTCTGTTGATAAGATGTAATTCACCTTTGTTATCCGAAAGGTTCTTCACTATTAGCCAATCTTTAGGCTCTAGACCAGCAGTTTTAATTTGTTTTTTCTGTGCGTTAGTAGGATTTTTACCTTGTTTCAACTTCTCGGATACCTCCCTCTTTATAAATTCTGCTTTTTCAAAAATTCGGGTTAACTTTGCAACAGGATACTCCTTGTTATTAATCTCGAATTTTTTAATTGTTGATAGTTTTAAAGAGTTTCTTGCCACAACATCAACAAAGTGATTTTCGTTTAGCACGCTACCTGTATATCCTTTGGAATATGAGTTATCTAACTCTCGATACTCAATGCGAATCCAAAAAGGATAATTAACCATCTTTATTGCCCCTGTTTTTCTTTATTCGCTCGAACAATTCTTTCTTCTGCTTTTCAAATTCTTCTTTACTTAATTCCGGTTCACCGTTGCTATTTGTTTGAGGTTCACCTTCATTATTCAACCAATCAGGAATTAGTTCTTTTCTGGTTGTACGTTGTTTTGGCTTACTTTGACGTTTTGACCTATTTTCTCTAAACGCAAGTTGAGCTGCATGAACTTGTTCAACTGTCTTTAGGTTCCGATTTGCCCAATCTCGTAATACTGCTTCAACATACTTCCAAGTGCGTACACCTGATTCAACAGCGATTTCCATAGACTTAATGACGAGCTCAGTAGACATACAATTTTCCCAATACTCAATTTTGTCGTGAACAAATGGAGTGATTGTTCCAAATCCGTTATCTTCGAAAAATCGATATGCATTTGGTGATTGGGTGGATGCTTCTTCTTCAACTTCTTTTTTAAGTTCTGAAGTGATCTCTGAAGTAATCTCTGGTATTGCTCTTTCATCGTGAAAGTTCGGAGCATCATTTTGAAAGTTCGAACTTTCATTTTGATTTTTCGAATCGTCAATTTGAAAGTTCGAATCGTCAATTTGATTTTTCGAGTCGTCATTCAAAACTTGAGCATAACCATCAAGAGCAAAACCTAGTTGATTAAGGTCTATTTGAATTTTGTGCAACTCTACTCTGTATTGAAATGTTTTATCCCATCTATACTTAGGATTGTTCCTCTTAGACAACCAACCCTTCTCTACCAACTTGTCTAAATAACGCCTCATCGTTGCTTCTGAGGATGTTATCATGCACTCTTCTGCCAATTCATCAGCTTTCTTGTATATCCATCCATTTTGCAAACTGATTTCTTCACTATCGATGTTTTCTGCTTTTAAGCGTTCTTTCTCTTCTTTGATGAATTTGTCATAGTCTGCAACTCTCTCAGACCAGTAAATCATTTGATTTAAAACGATTGCTAACTTATAATCCCCAGTGAGCTCCACAAGTTCTTGCTTAATCACAATACGTCCTAGTTTAGTAGCCACTTGTTTCACTCCTTTCACACAATAAATTCTTGAATATCAAATTGAATTTCTTTATACTTTTTACTAATAAGACTATTTGCAATTTCTGACGCTTTCTTTCTACCTTCTGTAACCGTGTCTGCAAACACGATTGTAGAGTGAATCGTTTTGAAATTGCTTTTTACTTTCACGAATAAATCAATTTCAAAAAGCATGTTACCTCCCCTTTTCTTCTGACTTATCCATCGTTAACCACACATAGACTGCGCAAACTAAACAAAATAGTAAAACAATACCTGCTTGCGTATAGTGTTCCAATGTTAATCCTCCTTTTCATAAATTTGATGCATAGCTTGTCCTATATTTGCATATGTATTAGTAACAAGTTCACATCGTCATAACCAGGAGTGGAAAAGGGCTCTTGGGAAATAAGGAGGAAAAACACTCCTAGTTATGACGACAAGAACTTATTAAGCTTGTCGTTCTAACATGTACATGTTAGAATTGATGTAGAATCTATTTGAAAATTTCCCTTTAAGCAGTGAGTGTGCCAGCACTTGCTGCTTTTTTACTTTTCAATAAAGGATTGTTCTTATGTTGAAATGCGTATCTAATATTCTCAATTTGATTTCCTAAATCTCGATACAACATTGACATTTCTTTATTTTTTTTATGGAAGTAATGTTTTCCTTGAAACCTTAAAGCTTGTGTAAGATGAATCATTTCCATGCCATCCAATTCAATTTCTTTCTCCATTTGTTGAACCTTTTTATATGAGATATCAAATAACTTTTGACCAGAACCATTTAATGTTTTCCTGTAATTTCTCATTGCAACTAGAGCCAAATCCTTTTGAAAGTTTGTTAGTTTAATTGACTGTTTCATATGATTCTCCTATCTTCATCGTAATAACCAGTTAACGTTCCTCTATCGATTAGAAGTTTTGCTCCCCAAGCACCAAAGCTTTTAACACGGTATAAATCATCCTTTAGATAAAAAGTGAACTGATAAATTTTTATATCAGATAATACGATAATTGTTTTTGTTACTCTCGAAGTAGCTATAAAAAAATCGATGAATTTTTTTTGATTTTCAAATTCATAGGACAATTTCTCTTTCATGTAATTGACAAACCCAACAGAAGTTTCCTTCTCAACTGCATCAAAATCAATTTGATTTCCCTTTACAAACGGATTCAATTTATCTTCCTCCTTATACATGCATTAGCTCCCTTTCTTCATACCTTGGCATTGCTACCCTTGTTGAAAGTGACTTCCTCGTCCAGTCATCTGATAAAGATTTAAGATTAATGCCAAATTCCCTATTAAGTGCATATAGCGTTGTTCGAACTCCAGGACATAAATCAAATAGCTCTCTGAAATCATTCATTGGTACATCAGCAACTACTCCTGGTCTTAGGTCTGTCATCCATTCCTCAATCTGGTTAATAGAATCAAGAGCATGTTGAATTTGTTGCTTTAGATTTAATATGGCTCTTCCCAAATCCTCGTTTAATTGCGGATTAATTGGTGCAGCTGCTAATGGATGTAAATCGTATATGTAGTGAACTAAATCAACATGTTCAAATGCTCCTAGTGCAGTGAACCATTTAATTGCTAATTCCGGAGTTGGTTCAACCAATCCATTCTCAATATCACTAATTTGCTTTTGAGTACGATTAATTACTTTACCAAGTGCGATTTGGCTGAACCCTGACTGATTTCTTAAATCTCTCATTAGATGATTTATATTGTGTCTAGAATATGGTTTGTTCGACATATGTTCTCCTCCATAATTATTCAGTTTTAGGTAGTAAAATATAATTAAATGATTTTTTTATCAAAATACTGAGTGTTATCTTCAACCCAACGTGTCTTCTTTTCTATCCATTTCATTAACAAGTGGGTTGGAATTCTTTTTCCGAATTCATTTATAACCGGGAAGTCCGGTCTAGACATTAGTTCTGACATTTTGGTTGGACCACACTTTAAAAACTCCATAGCCTCAGAGCGTGTTAGCATTTGTGGTGTTGAAAATTTTGTACGGCCATCTTCAACACCTTGTTCATATGCTTTCTGGATCATTGCTTGTAACTGAAGATTGAAGATTTTTTCTTCAATTTCTTTTAACGAGATTTGCATAAATTCACCTCTTTCAGAATTACCTTAAGACTTTTTGATATTATTACGTTTCATTAAATTTTATATTTTTAAGCACTAGAATTGCGCGTAACGCTTAATTTGTTATCAAAAAAAATTCTTACATCTACATTTAAGCATTTTGCTATTATTTCAAGGTCATCTACGGTTAATCTTATTTTTCCTTTAGAAACGTCTGAATACCAAGCAACTGTCTTATTACATGCTTTAGCTACATGTGTCTTTGTAACCCCCCTAGCCTTTCGAACGTTTTCTACTCTAATGTGTATTGGTGTCAAGTTTACACCCCCTAATTTTTTTAAGCGTTCCGCTTATCTGTTTTAAGTATAAATTAAGCGTTGCGCTATTGTCAACTATATTTTAAGCTTATCGCTTAAAATATTTAACGTAACGCTAAATGATGATATATTTATTTTGAGGTGGGAATACATGGCTGAACTAGGTAAAAGGTTAAAAAAAGCTAGAGAACTGAAAAGACTTACACAAATACAAGCAGCTAAGTTACTTGGTATTTCTAATGGTACTTTATCTGGATATGAAAGAAACTATCGTGACCCAGATACGCAGACACTTGAGAAAATGGCTAGTTTGTATGGTGTTTCAGTTGATTATCTATTAGGTAGACCTGAGTTTTTAATTGGAAGCGAAGAAAGTATCAGAAAGGCAACATTAACACCAAAAGATGAAAAAGACATTGCAAGAAAACTAGAATCAATATTAAGCGATCTTGAAAGTGATGTAGGATTATCATTTGCAGGTGAACCTATGGATGAAGTAACCAGGGAATTAATAAAAGCTCAAATTGAAAGTAATCTTCGTTCAGCTAAACAGATAGCTAAAAAGAAATTTACTCCTAAAAAATATAGAAAAGATAATGAATAAGGGGAGTTAGTTAGTGGGGGCAATTAAAAATACGGTTAATAAGATAGTAAAGAAGCACAAAACAAACAATCCTTTTGAAATTGCAAAGAATAAGGGGATCCAAATCGAATATGCTGATTTAGGGGATAGTTTAGGTTTTTATTTTCATGATAGCCGGATTAAATTTATTAACATAAATCAATATTTAGAAGAGCATTTGAAGAAGTTTGTTTGCGCACATGAATTAGGACATGCTATCCTTCACCCGAAAGCGAACACACCCTTTTTAAAAAGACATACCTTCTTTTCTACTGAAAAGATAGAAGTTGAAGCTAATACTTTCGCAGTTGAATTGTCAATTCTAGATGAGCATATCACTGAATATCAAGATACTAATTTATCAATTTATGATTTATGTGATATCCATGGTGTTCCTCGGGAGCTTGCTCATCTAAAAAATTTGAAATTTAACTAGTAATATTTTCATTGAACTTAAGAATCACGCGAACAAGATGCGTGTTTTTATTTTACTTATCTGTGGTTCTTTTAACCATTTTATACATATAAATCAAATTTAGAAATGGGTGAATTATGATATGGCAGCTGCATTTAGTTTAATTATTGTTCTTTCACTACTAGCATTGATATTAGGAATAATTAAGCCAAAATTTGTTTTTATGAAATACAGGAAAAAAGTTATAGCGATCTATGGAATCTTACTAATACTAAGTTTTATAGGGTTTAGTATTACTTTAACACCAGAGGAAATATCAAAAATTGAAGCTCAACAAGAGACTAACAGAAAAGAAAAACTAGAATCAAAAGAACTGGCTCAACAAGAGGAACAGGAGAAAAATAATTTGAAGTCAAATGTAGAAGAAGTTGAACAAGAGGAAGATGAAATTACAAAAGATAACGTAGCAAAAGAAGAAGCTGTTATAGAATCGACTCAACCAGAACAGGATCCTGAAACGTGGAAGGACGAAGTAAATAAAATTGCAAATTCCACCAAGACAGAAACAGAAAAGTTTGATGAAGTATCTATAATTGCAAGTGAATACAAACCAACTGAAAAAGAAATTGAAAGTTTTCAATCATACATTATTAACGAATATAAAAACAAAAAGTATCTTAATGACATTGACAATCATGAATACATGCTTTCAAACATTTTTATATCAACAGTAATTGAAACTTATTATGATGATGATCTTTATGAGGCGATTGATTCTTTCGCATTTGACTTTCTTCAAAATACAAAGTACACCTATCGAGGAGTAGAACAAGTTGATAGTCAAGAAGTTATCTCTAATGAAGAGCAAATGAACGAAAAGTTGCTGTCGATTGAATAAACTATAATTTTTTTGCCCTTTATCTTGATGAAGGGTATATATAGCAAACTTTAAACGAACATACATTCTAAAAATTCGAGGTGAATACCATGTATTTCAGGGAATTGATTAAAGGTAAGAAATGGCTTTGTGTTGCAGATGGTCCTCGAGACCCTGTTACAGGTGAAAGGAAACAAATTGCACGAAGAGGAAAAACTAAAAAAGAAGCTGAAAGTCGTGTACGTGAGGCATTAAGAAAATTAGAGGAGGATGGAATTGATGAAAAAAGAGTCAAAAATCTGCCTTTTGATAAATTCGCTTTAGAGTGGCTGGAGGTATACAAATTAACAGGCGTTAAGCGTAATACTGTACGAATAAGAGAGAAGGAAATTAAAATACTAAACCGTTATATTGCGAAGGTTAATATTGATAAAATTTCAAATAAGATGTATCAAAACATCCTTATAGATTTGTCAAAACAAGACTATGCCAAAACAACGATGGAGGGAGTTCACGTTACTGCTGGTATGATATTTAAATATGCAATGAAAGAAAATCTTATTAAGTCCAGTCCTACTATTCATGCAGTTATTCCGAAAAAGCGCAAAACAGTTGAAGAAATAGAAAACACAAATATTGATGATGAATATTTAGAGCTTGAGGAATTATCTCAATTTCTTGATGCAGTTGAAAAACATGGTTTATACCTTGATAGAGAAAGGTTCTATTTACTCGCTTTTTCTGGAATGCGTTCTGGTGAATTATGTGCTTTAAAATGGTCAGATATCACTTTCAAAACTAATATGATTCGAATCACCAAAACGCTCTCAAATGAAACTAATAACATGCGTGAGTATGAACTCACCCCACCTAAGACAGACGGGTCTATTCGCACTTTTGATGTACCAGTTTATATAACAAATCTACTCAAACAACATAAATTGAAACAAATGAAACTACTCAATGACGGTAGGAAGAGATATGAGGATTTCCATGAAGGGAACTTTGTTTTTTGTAGAGAAAATGGATATCCATTTGCACCAAAGAACATTCTAGTCCGTATGGAAAGACTATTGAAGTACACTTCCATAGAGAAGCATGCTACACCACATATTTTTCGTCATACTCATATAAGTATGTTAACAGCTGCAAGAGTAGATCTTCCAACAATAATGAAACGTGTTGGACATGAAGATGTTAAAACAACTATGAGAATATATACACATGTTACTAAAAATATGAAAGAGGATGCTTCTCAAAAGCTCAATGAGACCCTTGGAAACATCCTCAATTTTGGAAATTGAAAATAATTGTGATTGGAATGTGATTTTTTCAGGCGAAAGACTTAATGCAATACGCTTTAACACTTGATAATCCAAGGTTTGTGAGCGTTAAATTACATCATGCCGCCCAT
>NZ_JBZFLI010000033.1:0-21985 GCF_058315175.1 Metabacillus sp. RB-C-LZQ-3-1
CTTCCGCTTTAGTTGCAACAAATTATTTCGTTCCAGTTATGGAGATTGAAATGGAAGATGATTCGGCAGAAGTATTAAAACATAACTACCCAAATAGCTTACTGTTTCATGGTGATATGAAAGATGTTCATTCTGTTTCGAAGGCAGACATTGCCCTTGTTACGATGCCATGCAATGAAAGTTCTACGTTAGGGCTAAATGAAGGTAACGTAATGAACTCTTTAGCGATTTCTGCAGCAAAAATAATTCTTTCATCTCAAGCAGAGGTAGTATTTTTCGAAAATGTTCCTCAATGGTATGGTACAAATGATTGGGCCCTATTGAAAGAACTGTTGAAAGATGAATACCCTTATTTTGCAGAGCAACAAATCGAATCTTGGGACTTTGGATCAATCGCTACACGTTTAAGAAAATATGTGGTATGTTTCAAAGATAGAGAGATGTTTTTTGATTTCCAATTTCCGAAACCACCAAAGGTGCGTAGAAGAAAATTAAAAGATTTCTTAGATGGTAAGCATGTTGAGCATGAATGGAAGAGTTTAGATACATGGATGTCTAATTTTGAAAGTAGAGATTCATCTTGGCGAGATCGCAATCTGGAAAAAACATTCGTTACTGGAGATTGTACACAAATCAACTGTATCCCAAAGCGATATAGAGGGCAAAGTGCTTCATCATCATATGTTTTAAGTGAAGATAAAAAACACTGGCGATTCCTTAGTGTAAACGAAATCCGAAAGATTTTAGATGTTCCAGAATGGTTTGAGTTTCCTGAACACATCAGACCAACCAGAATCTATGAGATGCTTGGGCAAAGTGTGAGTTGTCAGGTAATAAAGGCCATAGCTAATAACATTGCAGCTACATTCATGAAACAAGCATTTAAAAAGGTGAATCAGACGGTGAGAGTTCTACAAGAAAAAGTTGAACAAGCGATTTCAATCGCTACAAATGGACAACTTGAATTAGTAATTTAATAGTTTAAAAGATGTATCGGTTTAAGAGACTGGTACATCTTTTTTATTTGGAGTATTAGGGGGACATATAGTACAGTTACCAACTTTAATGTAATTTAATTATTGTTATATTTTTATTATACGAAGTTCTAAATGTTAAATCATGGACATATAATTTTTTTGAGGGAGTCTATCTTTTTCTTGGTCTACTTTTTGGAATAGTGTCATACACATTAGTGAACACAAAATTAAGGAGATGATTACTAATGGGAAAAAAGTATGATGGCACTCTTGGAGGTAACATAATAAAGGATATTGCAAAAAATGCACATTCGAGTAAAACAAGTAGGAAACTGTGTGACGATATGAAGGTAAAATATAAAGATATTTTTGAAAAAGAGGGTAGGTTATCTGGTAAGTCAGATGCGGTATACAGAAAATTTTGTGGTGAAAGAAGAAAATATGAAAAGGTAAAAGACAAAATAAAGTAAATATTATCCTGTGTTGCTAACAGTCTTCACTTACTATCTTCATAGGTATTTGCTATGGTTGTGGAATGGAGTGATCTATATGCTAAATACACCAATCAAACCAATGTTATTACAACCATCAGTTGAAATACCAAAGGGCAATCATTACATCAGCCAAATCAAACTTGATGGGCATAGGGCTTTACTACATTATGATAAAGGGAAAATCACGATATTCACAAGGCATGGAAATAATGTTACGTGGAATATCCTGAGCTCCAGCATATTAAACTGCCATTAAATAACTGCATCTTAGACGGAGAATTAATTTGCTTTGACTCGGAATCAAATCCACCAGTACCTTGCTTTGATAGTCTAATGTCCCGCTTCCAAGCCTCTAAGCAGGAAGTAATCAATCAGCTAGCCATAACTCTTCCTGTTCACTTTTCAGCCTTTGATGTGCTTTATTTGAACGATAAACCACTAATTAATCGAGAGTTAGCACATCGTTTAGAAGTGTTGGAGTCAATTGTGACGAATGATCCGTTGATTTCCATTTGCCCGACCTATTCAGATGGGGAAATGCTTTTTGAGAAAACCGAAGAATTGGGGCTAGAGGGAATTGTCGTAAAGAACCTTAACAAGCCATACCATTTAGATTCAAGACCAATGGATGTATTCTATAAAATCAAGAACTATCAGCATGAAATGGTCCATATTGGGGCGATTCGTAAGAAGAAATTTGGTTGGTTAATGGTGAATAAAGAGGGGAAATATCAAGGGATTTTAGAATTTGTACCGCCTAATGAAAGAAAGGCATTTTATCATATATCTAAACAATTAATTCAACGTGAAGACAATGAATATATCTATCTGGACCCGATAATTAAGTGTCAGGTAAAATATCAATGCTTATCGAAAAAGGGTTTAATGAGAAGTGCAAGTTTTGAAAAGTTTATTTTAACTTAAAAAGGAGATCCAATAAAAAATTTAGCCGGATCTCCTTTTCTTTATGTAGAATTATTGTTTTACTGCGTCTTTGAGTGCTTTTCCTGGGCTAAAAGAAGGTACTATTGAAGCAGCAATTTCAATTTCTTCACCAGTCTGAGGGTTACGTCCTTTTCTTGCAGAACGCTCTTTAATTTCGAAATTTCCAAATCCGATTAATTGTACTTTATCTCCTTCAGTTAAAGCCTTAGTGATTGTATCGAATACAGCCTCGACTGCTTTTCCTGAGTCCTTTTTAGATAGCTCTGCTTTTTCAGCTACACTTGCGATTAATTCCGTTTTGTTCATAGGATAACCTCCAAAATATGTTTTACATAAAAATAGTATCATATCAAATAACAGGAAGTCATTTGTTTTCGTTTTATGCCAAAGGTCTTGTCGAATGAAGGCATAAAGGGTATAATAATCCTATATTATTTTACTTTTACTTTTTTTCGCGACCATTATTTAGGTCAGCTGTTACTTAACAAACAATTTGCAAGCCTTTGGGTTTGAGTTAGAAGTGTACATGATTGTATTATTGTGTGCTGTTCTAAATCAAACTTCAAAGGCTTTTTTAGTTTATTTAAAAACCTAAGATGTGTGTTCAAACGAGGATGATTGAGCTTATTTGCTCTTTATTATTCTCGTTTTTTATATAGATAAAAAAACTTTTAGAAAGAGAGAGGATCATTGATTGAAAGGAGATTGTTTTTAGGTTTTCTAGTCCATCAGTAACAAATTCAGTTTAAAAAGCAGAACAAATGTTCTATAATTTAGTCAAAGAAAACAAATAAGGGAGGTGTTCCCTAGCTAATGTTTATTGGTTAGGGGTACTACCCTTATACCCTCATTGGCTAGGGACTATTAATGTCAAACAAAATTGAGTGGAAATTAGAAGAAAACGAAGATTGTCCTAAAATGTTAGAAGTGTACTTAGAGCAAGCATGGCAAAATGCGTTTTGTTACGCTTTGGCTGTTGAAGCTCCAGACCAATCTTGGAAACAACCATTAATCCTAATGACGATCATTGCAGGAAGTGATTCAACTCTTCAAAGCATGAAGGCTGCAATGGACATTGGTTCAAATGGAATCTATTTTGGTTATGGTAATAAGACACTAACTGCATATGAATTTCAGAGAGATTTTCAATTAGGTGCTGATAAGGGTTCTTACGAAAAATTTCCGATTACGATTAATCAAAACCGTAAAGCCCTTGCGATTGTTCACGATAAGCTACTTGCTAATGATGAGTACGTTTTATCGTTTGATGGCAATCCAGCACAAGATATAGCAAACCTATTAGGTGGCTCGAAGTATGGTCTACATATCCTTGCTGAATGGAAGGACATTGTATATCAAGAACTAATCCGTGGTGGCTATTTAGAAGAGATCGAGATGTATTATGACAAAGACCTCTTTATTGAAGGTATGTCCCTACTACGAATTAAACTTTCTGAAGAGGAAGCAGATAACCTTATTTCTGAGTTAGTGAAAACAGGTAAACTTGTATTCCCGAAAAGTGGTTCTGGACAAGCGATTGAAAATGTAGATTCTTTAACAGATTACATGCTTCAATATTCAGATGCTATGGTTCAAAAACTTTCGGAAGAAGTTCAACCAACTCATAACCCGATGGAAGATGAGGCCTTACAATACTTTGAGTCTTTTCCACGTACTTTATTTCCGGTACAAAGCCATGTTGCAACAGCCGTTTCTAAGAGATTGCTAGAACAAAAGGCTGTGATAATACAAGGGGAAATGTCAACCGGAAAGACAAGTGTCATGACAAGTATTGCAGAAGGGTACCATCATTTAAAAGGGAAGAAAGGGTATTTCGCTTGTGTCATGGTTCCACCAAGCTTAACCGCTAAGTGGCCAGATGAAATTAGAGAGATTGTTCCTCATGCAGATGTTCATGTTATCGAAAAAACAAGCCAATTAATTGAATACCACGTAGCATGGGAAAAAGCAGGTCGTCCTAAACCAAAGAAGCCAACATTCTTTGTTATTTCCTTTACGACAATGCGTGGAGATAGTCGAATTGTTCCAGCTGTAGAGTTTTCTTACAAGAAAACTACAATACAGAAAACAGAAGACCGTACTCCATATAGATTTGGATACTATTGTCCTTCATGTGGTCATGCTCACCAAGTCATTGAATCTACTAATGTTGTGATCAATGAAAATGGAGAAGAGGAAAACAAACATGAAAAACGGACAATGCTTGAAGATGAGTTTGGAACTGGTAGACGTATTTCCAATAGTGTGAAACCACAAAACGCTTTTTGTTCTGAATGTGGGGATAGCCTATGGACGAAAAAAGTACCAACTCGTTATAGCTCTTTCAAAGAGTGGGCTGAACATGATAAAAAACTTGTTCATGCTATCAAGCAAAAGAATCCTAATCTAGTTAAGCATATTCAAGATACCCAAAAAGAGTTTCCAAAAGTAGTAGGAATGCCGAGACGTATTGCTGCTATTGAGTACATTCGTCGCCAAATGAGAAACTTCTTCGATATTTCAATAGTCGATGAAGTACATGAACTTAAGGGTGGAATGACAGCTCAAGGGAATTCTCTTGGAAGTCTAGCAAAGGTATCTAAAAAAGTAGTAGCTGGAAGTGGGACCATCTTTGGTGGGAAAGCCGAGGATGTCTATTACCTACTATGGCGTCTGTTCCCTCATGAAATGATTGCTAGTGGATTCGAATATTCAGAGATTCGTAAATTTAATGAAGAGTATGGGAATATAGAGGAAACCTTGTACGAATATAAAGATAATGGTGAATACTCCAATACAACTTCTCGTGGGGGAGTTAGAAGATCCGAAAAAGTTCTTCCTGGAATTTCACCCTTCATCTTCGGTCGATACATGCTTCACAACATGGTAAACGTTCGACTTGTTGACGTTTGGCCTGATCCGGTGCATCTAGAAAACGTACCAACGATTTTCGTAGATATGGATAAAGATTTATCTGCTGCTTATCGCGATATGATTGGAGCATTTGAACATGCGATTGATTCTCGTGAGGATGGGCATAAGTTATATCTTCCAATGACGGACTTTGGGATTAGTTATGTTGATAATCCATTTACATTTCCCAACGCAACGGTAAAAGTTGATGATACTGGTGAACGTGACCTTATTTGGAAAGCTATTCATTTAGATGAAGACCGTTTGCTTCCAAAAGAGAAAAAATTACAAGAGATTATACAATCTGAAATGTCAGAAGGGCGTAAATCAATTGTATATGTAAGAGATACTGGTTCTTCTAGTCCAGGTAGAGATGTTCGTCCGCGTTTGCAAAAAGTTCTTGAACAAATTGGAGCGAAGGTTTGTATCCTTGATACAAATACAACTGCAACCAATAAGCGCTCTGAGTGGTTGAAAAAGAAGATTGAAAAAGAAGGCTATGATGTATGCATCGTTTCTCAGGAGTTAGTAAAAGTTGGGTTAGACCTCTTGTGTACTCCTACTCTTATATACTATCAATTTAGTTGGTCTTTATTTACAATCTCTCAATCTAGCAGACGTGCGTGGAGAATTGGGCAAGATAAAGAATGTCGTATTTTCTATATCCAATATAAAGATACTTTCCAAGAATCAATGGCCACTTTAATTGCACAAAAAAATCGTGCATCAGCTGCTATTAACGGTGAAGTTTCTTCAGATGGATTATCCGCTATGTTAGGGGAAGAAGGAGACTTGCAATCTATGTTAATCCAGAGTGTTAAGAAGGGAAATAAAGTTCTTAAAGGATCTACAGAAGATTGGGTGAGTCAAACATCTGACAGAGCAAGAGAAATCCTTGCGGGTATTGGGAAGAAAAGACAACCATCTCTTCAAGAACAGGTTATTAACTGGATTACATCTCAAATCCAAGTGGAAGCAACCAAAAACGTACTTTTACGAAAAGCAAAGCTTGTTGCAGAGGATATCGAAAAAGGTAAGATTACTGGTTTTGTCGTCAATAACGGTGTACTAGAAGTGGATTTAATTGAAGCATTCGGCTTTGAATTTGTGCCAGATGGAACAATTCTTTCTCACTTAGTGGGTGCTCAACAGCCGAAGGCGCAAACTTCCTTTACGTATGATGCTAAATTAGTAGAAGTTGATCATTCTACGGTTTCATCTAAACGTAAGAAGAACGCACCAACGGACGGACAACTAGCATTTGACCTATTCTAATAAATTACAGGAGGATTCTAATAAATGATTTCAATAGTAGAGTTGTTAACATATTTTCAATTTTTCTTAATTATCGTGTTGGAGCAATATTGTATTGAGAAATCAATTCAAATTAAGGCTGCGTCCTACCGATTATCAATGGAATCTATGTATATTCCAGATGTTTATAGTGTAGAAGCGAGTCCAGTTGTATCCATTCAACAAGTAACACCTATTGTTGAGGTATCAGATATTGCAGGTACAGAGGCAGAAGATCTTCTTTCTGCCTTACAACAAGAATTAGGTGGTCTTGAAACGGAAGAACAAGCTCCTATAAAACATGATAACGTCTATGAAATTGAGCCTGCCGTAGCCATCTACCAAGACGAAGATACGTTTGATGAAAGGGTATTAATCAATGAGTTAAATGTCCTCGATCAAAAGGTAGAAGAAGAATCGATGGTAAATGAAGAAGATTGTTTGTCATTAGATGATTTAATGGATTTTGAAGAGCCGGAAATTTCAGTTGATTATCGTCAATTTGCAACATCTAAAATTGCAGATAATCTTATCGGAACTCAACAATGGACTGTAACTGTTATTGGAATGGAAGGTCCATATGTCCATGTAAGCGATGGTCGTCGTGTATGGCTTGACTTAGGCGAGAAAGCTAAATTGATTAATCCAAATGACATACTATCTGTTGAAGTGGATCGTAAGGAAGATGGGAAACTTGAAGTACTTCGTACAATTAAACTCGAAGAAGCTTCTTATGTAAGTGAGGATTACCTAATTCCTGATGAAGAATATTTTATGAACAGGGAAAAAAGGGTTGTATGCTAAAGGTATAAATAACTAGGGAATTGTAATAAATTCCCTGGTAAAACTCCCTTTGTTTTCCTAAATATTAATTGCAAAATGTGTAAATACCATTTATTATTGTTTTTGTAGAAGTGTGACGATTCTCGTCACTTTCTACCTAAAGTATAGGAATTTCAATCATTCTTATATTTTAGGTAGAAATTACCTACATAAAGTAATTTAAAAAAACCTAGATAAAAATTGGTTTTTTGCCGATAAATAACAATAGGAGAATGGAAGGGGAAGGAAAGTATGGCAACTGGCAACACCGAACTTCTAAATAGTTCTAAACTCATAGATTTTGTGAATGAAGCCAAGAAAGACAAACTTTTATTGGATGAAGTTAAGTTGAAATATTCACTTAAGAACAACGATGTCATTATGACGGGTGGAGGCAGAAGCGTATTTGATGAATTTTTAGACGAGGTTTATTACGAAAACGTTGAAATGTCATTAGATAACACTGTTCTAAGTTGGTATGGGCCATTAATTCATCATTTAAACTGTGATACAACGGCAACTATTAACATTGATACTGATGGGAATTATGAAGAATCGCATATTCCTATTACGTGTAATCTCATTCTCTCGAATAAAGAGGATGAAGATAAGATGCCTTACTTATATAATCAATTTATGAAGTTAGTGCAACTTCATAAATTTATAAAGCACGTTACGTTTGTTGGTCATGGTCATAAATTGACTAATATCAATATAACTTTCGAGATTGATAGAAAAGAGTTTAGTACAGCTCTAAGTAAGTTAGAAACTCCAAACATGACGTTATTCAATCAGTGGTTTGCGATCTTAAAGCATGTGAAAGCTAACCCGAATAATCGCTTTAAGTATACGTATGAAGTACCAATCCAGAACGGTAAAATGCTTTATTCGATTAGACGCGAGAGTATTACTGCAAAAATTGTATGTAATACAATAGAAGAATAGGAGGGGTAATATGAAGCTTTTAAAAAATGCTTTTATCCCATTATTTGTTCTAATTCTCTCACTGATTTGCCCGAATCTTGGTTTCGCAAATGAAAACGGCATTCCTACGTTTGTAGAAAAGAAAGAATTTAACGGAAACCCAGTTGAGGAAAAAGAATTTGAGCCTACTATTGGGAATTGGACAGAAGATGTAAACGGAATTATGCCCCATATTTATGACACAGGTATGAAATTCATTACGATTATGTTCATTATTGCAGTCGTCGGTTTAGCATTATCTCTTGTTTTTAAAAATGGTCAATGGACGAAATGGTCTTCGGGTGTAATGACTACTACACTTTTAATCATTCTAGTCTTCCGTGGTGGACCGATTATTATGTTGACAACTGACGCAATAGGGATTACACTTTTTGCAAGTGATGTATTGAATTTTGCAACCTCCGTTGGCCTTTATGTGGCAATTGGAATGACGTTAGTTTCATTGTTAATGCGATTATTCTACAAGCTCATTAATCATCCAGATTACTTCCGCTGGAGCAAACGATTAATGATAGGTTCAGTAATTATTGCAATATTGTCATTAGTAATGCCTGTCGTGTTCTTAGGTTCTTAATAAAAAAGAGGTTGCTTGTTTTAGAGGAGAGATAGAGAATGATAAAATTAGTCGTAGATAACACAAATAAAAAAGCGACTCCTAAAACATGTGCCACAGCTTGCAGCATCTATGACCCAATTACTCAACAATGTGGAATTTGGGATGAAGTCGAAGTTATGAGTCCTGGCGTATATGCTCGGTGTCAAAAGAAACAGCCGATATTAACTGAAGAATCACTACCAATGAAAAAAACAGGTTCTAAAAAAATCAAGTTTACTCTTTTAGAAGATAACTTTGAGTGTGAGTTTGATGATCAAGATGTTTTCTATAAATTACAAGGGGAACGCTTTGACGAAGAAAAATCAAATTATCCATTTAGACCTGATTTTCCATCGAATCGAGAAGATGCCATTTGGTACGTTGACCCTACAGAAACTTATGGCTGTTGGATTGTGAACCATTCCAAACGAAAGTTTATGTCTGTTTCAGCAGGTCAAACTCCTGAAAAAAGCATAGCATCAAGAATATATAAATCACCTTATCCATTGCACGATCATAAATCTTCTAAGTCATTAGCGAGTCGGATGTGTTGGTATATAGATGAGGAAGGTTTTGGACAATATGTATTGATTGGGAATGGGGAAATCATGATGTTGTCCAGCTCTAGAATAAAGTAATAAATAAGAGGAAATGAGAAAATAAAAACTACTTTGTTGGCATTGTTGTATCTAAAGTAGTTTTTATTTATAATAAGAGTATAGTAGTTGTAGCCTAGCAAGTAGTTAAATTTCATAATATGAAACAAGGGAAAAACCCTCAATTTAAAGACACATAGCGATATGTGTTTTGTTGGGTTTTTCCTTTTTTTGTTTTTAAAGGAGGATGGATGATATTTGTTATGAAAATGCTGATTTTAGATAACCAAAATCCCTACCGTGTGGGAATGCAAAAGTTACTTGAGCTCCGCTTTCCAGAACTTATAACGGATTGCCATGATGTAGCTGCGCTTTCGAATCTTGAGTTTATCTCAACTGCAGACTTACTCCTGCTAGACCCATGTGATGTATCCTCAGTTGAGCAAGTATCAACTCTGTTAGTACCAATTATCAATAAAGGGGTTCAAGTCATTATTTATAGTATGTGTGCAACTGAAACATTCTTGTTGGATATGCTTTCGATTGGAGTGAGGGGATACTTAATGAAGAATTCAAGTCCTACTGACTTCATGAAAGGTATATCAAGTGTAATGAATGGTGAACGGTATATTGATTCTTCGTTGGTTCCTGTTTTATTAAACCGAATTGCAGATAAAGAGGAAATATCTGAGCCACCTGTTGGAATCCATAAAAGTAAGGTTTCCCCGGAGGATATCTTAACTTGTACGGAATGGACCATTCTCAAGTTTTTTATTCTTGGCCTCTCCAATTCAGAGATAGCAAAAGAACTATTTTTATCAGAAAGTACTATATCTCAGTACATGGGGAAGATTGTGAGTAAATTAGAAGTTCCAACTCGTACAGCTGCCGCGATAAAAGCCGTTGCCAATGGATGGGTAGATGTATCTGAATATGTTTATTAAAAACTTTTAACACTTCTTAAAAAACGCTTGCAAAAAGTGTAATTTGTATTGTATATTTGTTATACAAAATCAATCAAAAATTAAGGAGTGTTTAAGAGATGAAAAAACCAGTTATTGCAGTATTTGGAGGCAGCCAAGAGGGTACATTCGCTAAATTAGGGAAAAAATACAATTGTGAGGTGTTACACCATTCAGGTAAAAGCCGTAATGGAGGAAACAAAAAGGAATTCCGAAATATCATAAAGAAAGCTGATAGCGTTGTAGTGCTTTTAGGAGCTTGCGGGCATGTGAGCATGGATGTAGTAAAGGACGTTTGTAAAAAATTAGATAAAAAGGTAGATTTCGTGAATGGTTTCGGTGCTACTGGAGCAATTCAAAAGGGACTTGAAGCATTAGGGATTGTGGTAGAAGTTGCATAAAAAATCTTATAAAAAGGAACTGATCAAATGAATTGTATGATAGTAAGTGTTGCTGGCAGTTGGTTACAACAATGTTAGCTACAGGTCATCAAGTCTTTGGAGTAACCTGGGGAATTATTGCGATTACGCTGTTTACCATTTCGGGTGTTACTCCAAAGGAACCAATATCAACATTGATATTTTTTGGATTTATACTTATTGGTTCATTGTTTCCAGATATAGATACACCCAAATCAAAGCTAGGCAGATACTTTTGGACAGTGGCGATTATCATCGTATCTGGAATTCTGACTGTTGTTATCTACTTTCCCACCCTTTTTACAACGATTTTAGCTTACTTGAAATCTATTTCCCTTCTACTTCTACCGTTTCTTCTCGTGTTTACGGGGCATCGGAAATTCACTCATTCCCTTTTGTTTTTCCTTCTACTTTGCTTATACAGTCTCCTTACGAAAATGTATTTTGAAATCCCGCTTTTTTATTATACTGGTTTCTTGTGTGGAGTAGCTTCCCATTTAGTAGGTGACTACATTACTAAGAGGGGAATTCCGTTATTTTATCCCTTCAGCAAGAAGTACTTTAAGTTTATCGTGACCTTTCGAACAGGTTCATCTAAAGAGCATATAATTACCGGAATACTTACGCTCATCATAATAATCTATTACGTTTTAACCTATATTTTTTAAAATCTAGGTATCAAAAAGATACATTGAGTAACGGAGTTTCTTAAAGACACAAAATGTTAAGGAGGGAATTGTATGAACGAAACTGTATACATGGATATGAAGAACGTGAACGATGTTAAAGTATCTTCTCGTTTGATTACTAAATTACTAAATGAGGGGTACGACATAGTAAAAATCATTCCTTTTGCCAACAACACAATTTTTGAAATTCAATTGAAAAAGTAGTGAACATTTCGAAATTTTAATGAAAAGTGCATTAAAAAAGAATAGATTTCCCATTATGTAGAGAGGAAGAATTAGAGTGCATCTATTAATCTTTGAAAAACCTCAACAAGCGAGAACGGTATGTAAAGCTTTCACTCATAAAGATATGAAAAGTCATATTGAGATTTCACCTAATCAATTTTTTCCTAAAGGAGCAATTGGGGTTTGGTGTATCGGTCATTTATTAAGAGCCTATGAGCCAGGAGAATACAAAGAAGAATGGAAAGATTGGAATCTTTCACAGCTTCCTATGATACCTGAAAAATTCTTCTTAAAAGTAGATGAACAAAAAGCAAAACAGTATAGCGTCGTTCGTAAATGGATTAATGATCCTCAGATTACAACCATTATTACTGCCAGTGATCCGGGCCGTGAAGGAATTTTGCTCACAAGGTCAGTTTTGAATCAAGTGAAAAATCGGAAACCTGTTAAGCGATTATGGACAACAAGTTTAACCAAGAATGCCGTTCTTAAAGCATTTGGGCAACTTAAAGATGAAAATGAATATACCAGTGTTTACGCTGAAGCCCGCTCCAGACAAATATCTGATTGGGTAATAGGTATGAATGCTAGTCGAGTGGTTTCGATACTTACTAAGGAGAAAGGGATTCGGGATGATAAGAGGGGATTCAGTTTAGGGCGCTGTCAAACCGCCCTTTGCTCATTAATTTATCGTCGTGAAAAAGAAATCGAAAATTTTAAACCTACTCCTTTTTGGGACCTATATAGTCGTTTTGTAATGGAAAATGGTGATTCGTATCAAGGTAAATGGTTTAAAGAAGGGGAAGAGCACATTTGGGACAATGCTAGCGCAGAGGCTTTAAAGAGTTACATAGAAAATAAGCCTAGCAGAATTTCTTCTGTTTTCAATGAGGAAAAAGAAGTGCAGCCACCTCAATTCTTTAACCTAACAGAATTACAATTTGTTGCGAATAAGTTGTATCAATACTCACCTGACCAAGTGTTGAAAATCGCACAAGGTTTGTATGATAAGGAATATTTAACTTATCCGAGATCCAGTCCGAGAGTAGTTTCACAAGAAGAAGCAAAGGGCTTTCCTGCTATCCTATCAAGTTTAAGTAAATTAGATGCTTTTTCGTCTTATTTTCCAACTCCATTAGAGGATATTAGTAAAAATAAGCGATTTGTTGACGATAATGGTGTGGATGACCACCATGCAATTTTACCTACAGAAACACCACCTGCTAGATTGGATTCTCTGTCAAAGGATGAACAACGCATATATGACATGGTGGTGAAATCGTTTATTGCAGCACACTATCCTAATGCTCGTTACGACCAATCGGAGATACAGACATTGGTAGATGAACAATTCTTATTTAAAACAAAAGGCAGTCGATTGGTCTTAGAAGGATGGAAATCCATTTATTCAAATGAATTGAAACAAGAAGATGAAGAATCTAGTGAAGAAGAACAATTAACGCTTCCAGCTGTAAAAGAGAATGAAGTGGTTACCATTCAAGATTTGGAGTTGAAGGAAGGTATCACAAAAGCACCACAAAGATTTACCTCTGGTCAATTAGTGAAAGTCATGGCTAATGCAGGAGCCTTTCTTACAAAGGAAGAAAAAGAAGGGTTTTCTAATAAAGAACTAAGCCTGGGAACAGTAGCAACCCAAGCTAGCATCATAAAACAGGTACTTGATAAAGGGTATGCTTCTGTTAAAAAGAATAAGGTGTATCTCAATCCAAAAGGTGACCTTCTCATGAAGATACTAGGAGAGAAAAATTGGTTGGCTTCTCCTGTCACTACAGGTAAGATGGAAAGTTATCTTACCGAGATCGGGAAAGGGAAAAAGTCGTTTGAGCCGTTTTTAAAAAGAACCAATGATTTGGTTACGGAGTTTGTCCAAGACCTAATTGAACAGTCGAAGAGTTGGGATTTTGAAGATGCGATAGAGGAAGTTAATCAAGAGGTAGGGATAGGTTCTTGTAAATTATGTGGGGGCCCCATTGTCGATAAAGGTAAGTTCTATGGATGTGACAATTACACCAAAACCAAGTGTAGTTTTTCGATTTCAAAGAAGTTAGCAGGAAAAGACCTTACCCAAGCACATGTTAAGAGTATTCTCGAAAAAGGAACTACTCCACTAATCAATGGATTTTTAAAGAAAAATAAAGAGGACACATTTGATGCTTTCCTCGTATGGGATTCTAATCAAAAGAAAGTAACGTTTAGTTTTGAAGGTGTAACCAATAAAAAGAAATAATAACAGAACGGAGGGAATGCAATGTGGCGAGTGAATGAGAAGGTATACGATATTTCTAATTATAGTGACGAGGTGCGGACTAGTTTATTTCAAAGATGGAGAGAGAAAGGGCTCACCATTGAATGTATGTGCCAACAAACGAATAATCACTACCCGTTAATGCACATTCGAAAAACGACCAATGATTTATTAGTACCAGTCAATAATCGGTCCAATTCAAAGGATAGTATTGAACATTCGGCTGACTGTTCTTTTAACACCCATTATCGTAACCATTTGGGAGCAATGGGAATAAAGGTGCTAGATGATGGAACGATTGAATGCACTCTAAAAGATAAAAAGGTGAAGGAAAAGTCCGAAGGTCACTCATCTCTCACATCTAAACTTACGTCTAATTCAATACCTGGCATTCCTTCTGTTCCTAGATCCGCTTTACGATTTTTATTTTTAACCTTAATTCAAAAATACGAGATTCATACCTTTCGATATGAACAGGAGAGAAATATAGATAAACGTCTATATAAAGCTTGCTGTGAAGCTATGGTTAATCAAACGAATCTCAGAAACGTCCTTTATCTGGCCAACGATAATTTTAAATATCAATTCAAGAAACATCAGTTTATTGTTGGTTGGGGGAGAAGGGACCAGTTTAAAAATGAAGGTAAGTTTGTTTCGATTCCTATGTATTCGTTAGCAGAGCCTTCTAGCTTTGTTTACGAGCATAAGGTACCTCAATGGATATTCGAAGAAGCGACCTTTACAAAAGCAGCAGTAAGCACAGGATATTGGGTCATATGGCGAGACAAAGATTCTAATGGGATATTACGAGATAAAGAGATTATTTTTGTTCCTGCAGAAGAACATACAATGATCCCAATCGATTCCTCTTTAGAAGAAAAAATGTTACAGTATCTTGTTTCAAAGAAAATTTCATTTAAAAAACCTCAAATTATGTCTGTAGGAGAAGACCTTCTCCCGGACTTTATCCTTACTGACCATCAACCCAATACGATAATTGAAGTTGCAGGGTTGTTAGAGGATAAGGGATATGTGGAAAGATTACGTGAAAAAGAGACTTATTACAAAAGTAAGGGTTTTAAATACATTGAATGGGATGGAAAAGAAGATTTTACTAACCTAAACATTTAACCAAAAGGAGTGAAAATATTGTTTTTTCCAACGATTTATTGCAATCGTACAAAGCAAGTTCACCTAGTTAAAAATCAAACTTCTTCTGAATGCGGTACTTTCACTTTGAAGAGATCAGCATCTGAGCACAAATCTATCTTTCTCAGAAAAATTAAATTTACATCTATAGAAAATGTAACTTGTAAAAAATGCAAAGGAATCCTTCAGAAGAAAATTAAGGAACTAAAAATAGGGTGATAACCATGAGTCAGGATTTAGCTTTAACATTTATTGATTTCGAGAACTTGGTTAAAGAAGCAGAACAAACATATGATTCTACTATTAATTTTGAAAAGTTTTCAGAAGCCATTCAGCTTCAACATGATAAACATAATATGAAGAATTGCGGGGTTTACGCTTATTCTGATTTTGATACAGCAGTAGAAGGAGTCCAAACGAAACTCTATCGACTTGGAATACAAGCTCGTCATGTAGTGACAAAAGCACCCGATAAAGAAAAACGTACAAGGGGTCCTACCAACGAAAAGCGAAAAACATACGCTAAGGAATTTGTTCAGATAACCTTGGGTTTCGTAACACCTTATAAATAAAAGGTTTATGAGGATTTCTCTCATTCATTGATGTTCAATAACTCATTCACTTATCTATGTTCAGTTAATAGGTCGAAAATATGTTTCGTTACATTTTGATGGGCTTAGCGTATAGAAAATGCGTTTTTTCTATGTCGAAAAGTGCTTAACGTATGTTTTCCGCATTTTCCTTATGGTACCCCAATAGAGTCTTTTAGTTTCTCAAATACTTCCTCTTTCGTTGAAGGAAAGAATTTTTGAACCTATGCAGCTGCAAGACAGAGATCAAAGGCCGCTGGGTGACCGTAGACCAAGAGAAGGGCAAACGGCTTATGTGTGTCAGAGAAGATGTAAGAAGAGGGTGTACGCGAAAAAGTAAGCTAAGTAACTAATTATTTATTTCTTTTGAAGAAGTTTATCACAATAATTCCATACCTTAATGTTTGAATCTTCTTCATTAACAGCTTTCCTAAACCCGTTATAACATATTTGCCGAACACGTTACCTGGTTCATTAAAATAAAATGCATAATCTTTTGTACTCCTGGTACTATCTTGAAGATGGTTTTGAAGGAAAATGGTATTCCGTTCAAATTCGATTAGCTTGCGTTTTTGACTGAGATAATCGGTTAGTTGTTCTGAACTGTATCCTAATTCGAAACATAAATCAACCGCCATTCGGAATCGCTTTAAATCGTTAAGCATTGGTTACACCTCCAGTTATACACTTGAATCTATTCATGTAATATTTCAACATCATTCGACATAACCCGCCACCCATTAATTGAAGAAATAACGAATATTGAAGTTGGACTTAGAACTGGTGTTTCAATTCCATCATCTATACCATCGACAGAACCAGTCAAAAACATTATTCAAAAACGATTTCTCCGAATTTAATCCATATCACTTGCTTCGAAACGCTAACCTGACAGGGTTAAATGATAGTACTAGAGGCATCGAAACTATGATCCTGATCAATATCAAGTGACACATTGGCAGTGTCTAGATTGCTCGAAAAAATCTCGTAATATGAGAAATTAAGGACGACAAATGGGAGTCTATAGAGTAGAAAGGCTACTTTGTCAGTCCTATATTGAAAGACCAGTTTTAAAAAATTATCTCATGTTTTGTTTCAAACTTTGACATTAATCCCATCTTCAAATTCCTCACTTATTACAAATACTAATAAATGATATCTAATTTTCGAATAAACCCTTAACCATTTATTAATAAACATCTGGTATTTACTTAACATTTCTATGCGAAGATGAACAGTAGAAATAATAGAGAGGAGTGAACAACATGATAGAAATCAATGACCTAACAAAAAAGTTTGGGGAAAATCAAGTTTTGGATCGTGTGAATTTCTCAATAAATGATCGGGAATTCCTCGTTATCTTAGGTTCTAGCGGTGCGGGAAAATCAACCCTTTTACGCTGTTTAAATGGCTTAGTTCAACCTACAAGCGGACAAATTAAACTTGATGGCACCATCTATCAAAAGAAAAATATTCAAGAGATTCGCCGCAAAGTCGGTTTTATTTTTCAACAATACCAAGTTATTGGGAACTTAACTGTGAAGCAAAATGTACTGCTAGGCAGCTTAGGCACGAAATCTTTTTGGAATATTTTCTTTACGAAGGAGGAGCACGTGCGAGCAGAGGAAGCCATTGAGATGGTCGGTTTAAGCGATAAAATTCATGCGCGGGTGAACCAACTAAGCGGTGGACAAAAACAGCGAGTAGGAATTGCCCGGGCTGTCCTGCAAAATCCACAAGTCATTTTAGCCGATGAGCCTGTAGCCAGTTTAGATCCGGTGACAAGCCAAGAAATTCTCTCTCTCCTTAAAAGGATCAATGAGGAAAAGGGTACAACGATTGTCTGCAATCTTCACCAATTGGACTATGCAAGAAGCTATGCAGAGCGAATCATTGGGATTCGGCATGGAAGGATTCAATTTGATGGGGCACCGTCCCTGTTAAAAGACTCTGATATTGCGAGGATCTATGGAAGTAACGAATTGATAGCGAAAAATGAGGAAGAAACGGTTAAGCCCCTCATCGGTTCGCTCGCACATACGTAAAATCAAGGAGGATTTTAAATGAAAAAAGGAATGATTCTATCTGTCGTCTTAGGTCTAGCGACCATCTTGTCTGTAGGGTGTGGAAATAACGAAGGAGCGGTAAGTGCAGGTGAAACAAAAACACTACAAGTGGCGCTTCTTCCTGATGAGTCGCCAGGAACTGTCATAAAGAACAATGAGTCGTTAAAGCAATACTTATCTGACACGTTAAAGATGGATGTAGATTTGGTCGTTACAACGGACTATTCAACGATGATTGAGGCTATGAGAAACGGGAAAATCGATGTGGGCTATTATGGTCCTCTATCCTATGTGCTATTAAAGCAAAAGATGGATCAAGCCGAGGCATTCGCTGCTAAGGTAGAAAAAGGCTCTCCTTCCTATCAAGCGGTCGTTATTGCAGGTTCTGATTCAGGTATACAGTCTTTAGCCGATATCAAAGGCAAAACAGTTGCGTTTGGTGACATAGCCTCTACTTCCAGTCATATGATTCCAAAGGAAATGATCTTGTCTGAAGCTAAGCTGGAAAATGACAAAGACTATCAACAGCAATTCGTGGGTGCACATGATGCGGTGGCCATGGCAGTCCAGAATGGCAACGCTCAAGCAGGGGGATTAAGCAAACCGATCTTTGAATCGCTGGTGCAAAAAGGCACCATTGACGGTGAGAAAGTAAAGGTGATTGCTGAGTCCGACCCGTATCCGAACTACCCATGGGTACTCAATTCTGACTTGGATCAAGAGCTTCAAGAGTCTATCAAGCAAGCTTTCTATAATCTGAAGGACGAGTCTGTGTTGGAGCCTTTGAAAGGGGAAGGTTTTGCCCCGATCGAAGACAAGGATTATGATGTGATCCGTAACATGGTCAAGCTTCTGGGATTAGATCTGGAGAAGATGTAATGAGTCAAGTACAGCAAGAACGTTTACCACTAAAAAAAGCGCCTGTTCCGCGAGAAGGCTTTTGGAGCAATTGGGGTTGGATCCTGGGCTTCAGTGTCCTCTTAGTGCTTGGATCGCTTCTGTATACATTAAACATGAGCTGGGATGCCCTAACGTCAGGAGATATACTGCAAAATCTGCTTCAGATTTTGGGGGAAATGTTTCCCCCTGATCTAAGCGTCATTTTGACCCTTGGAAAACCCATTGTGGAGACGTTGGCGATGAGCGTGATGTCGACGTTGCTTGCGGTAGCCATTGCGTTTCCGCTTAGCTTTCTTGCAGCCGAAACGACTTCCGTTCATCCAACGGTTCGATACTGCGTCAAAGGCTTATTTAATGCCTTACGGACCATTCCCGAATTAATTATGGCAATTATCTTTGTAGCTTCCGTCGGCTTCGGGATTTTGCCGGGAATTTTGGCCTTAGGGATTCACTCCGTAGGCATGCTAGGGAAATTTTATGCAGAAGCCATTGATAAAGTAGATAAGGGATTAATCGAAGCAGTGGAATCCTGTGGAGGTTCCCGCTTTCATATCATCGTTTTTAGCGTGATTCCTCAAATTCTTAGTCATAGTATCGACTTTTCGTTATACCGATGGGAGTATAATTTCCGAGCGTCAACAGTGGTAGGCATGATCGGAGCAGGTGGTGTCGGATTCCAGCTCATCGCGTCGCTTCGGATGATGCAGTACCAAGAAGTATTAGCCATTTTGATCGCTGTATTTGTCATGGTCCAGTTTGTTGATGCCTTTGGAAATGCCATTCGAAACAGATTAATTAGTCAGGAGAGATAATAAACATGAACAGACCAAAAGTATTCATATCCCATTGGATGCCGAACATGGGAGTGGAGAGTATCCAACAATATTGCGAAATCGACTACTACGACGGAACGATTCCTCTGAGCAAAGAGGAGTTCATTTCTAGAGCCAAAGATGCCGATGCCCTCGTTATCTTTGTTCCGGATGTGATTGATGCGGAGATTTTAGATCATTGCCCTCGCGTGAAAGTCATCAGCAGCTTTGGTAGAGGCTATGATAACATTGACGTAGAGGAATGTACGAAACGGGGGATTTTGGTGACCGTTAATCCGAATGCCCTGACGGACTCGACAGCTGACCTGGCGATCGGACTGCTTTTAGCCGTTTCCCGGAATATCCTGTTAGGGGATCAGCACGTAAGAACAGGCCCTTTTTCCGGATGGCATGCGACCAACCTTTTAGGAAGAGATTTTCATCATTCCAGATTAGGGATTATTGGCATGGGTTTGATTGGAGAAGCCATTGCTGAGAGAGCGAAAGGGTTTGGTGTGGAGATGTGGTATACAGACGTGCAATCCTTTCCGGAAAAGGAGGCACGGCTTGGCCTACGTTATACAGATCTAAATCACTTGCTGGAAGTATGTGATTTTGTGATTGTCGTGGTGAACTTAACCGAGCAAACCTATCACCTCATCGGGGAAGAACAGATCAAGAAGATGAAAACAGGAAGCTATTTAATTAATATCAGCCGGGGTTCTACCGTCGATGAGGCGGCTGTCAGTCAAGCTTTACAAGAGGGTCTTTTAGGAGGTTACGCAGCAGATGTGTTCGAATTTGAAGATCCTCTGACCCCACATCGCCCAGAGTTTATATCAGAGGATTTACTCTCTCATCCTTCTAAAACCGTGTTCACGCCGCATATTGGGACAGGTACGATTGAAGCCAGAGAGCAATTGGCTTACTCCACTGCCCATCAGCTGCTTGCTGCTTTAAGGGGAGAGAAGCCGACAGGAGCCGTAAATTAAAAAACGCTGGCCATTAATGGCCAGCGTTTTTTGTCGAATCGGAATTAATAATTTGTATAAATTCCATCTCTGCATAAGCACAACTAAGGCCGGCGCGTAACTCGATTAACCAACTAAAAGTTAATCGAGCTATCTGCGCAGAAGGCTTGGTGCTAGCCAAGTTTTCTTTACTTTGGTTCAAAATGCTTGATTATATAATGTAAAAATGTTTCTGCTTGTGGAGGCAAAAACTTGTTCTTAACGTAGACAAGATAGAAGGAACGGCGGAAATCTAGACCCTTAATTCCGATTATTTTCAACGTTTCCAATTTCAGTTCACGCTTCAGTGCATATTTGGACAAAATGGAGATTCCCATTCCCGTTTCAACGGCCGCTTTCACCGCTTCCGTATTTCCCAATTCCATGACAATTTGCAGTTTCTTGGCGTCGAGGTCCAATTTTGCAAGTACGTCTTCTATTACTTGACGGGTTCCAGAACCTGGTTCCCTTAAGATTAACGGAATAGAAAAAAGCTCATTAGGGTTAATCGATTCACGGTTTCTGAGCAGGGGATGAGGGCAGCTCTTGGAGCTGACTGCAACTAATTCATCTTCTAAAATAGGTTCATAATAAAGCTTAGGATGGCGTAAGTTCGATTCGATAAATCCTAATTGAATCTCCTGGTTCAATAGCTGATCAATGATTTGTTGAGAATTACTGATTTGCATCCGCAGCGTGACTTTTGGGTTTTCCATTTTAAATTTTCCCAGTAAATAGGGAAGGATATGCTCTCCCACTGTCGTACTCGCCCCTAACTGAACCTCCCCAGTCAGAGCTTCTGATAACAATGAAATTTCCTTTTCCGCGTACTCTACCAAATGCATAATGCGTTCGGCATAATGATAAAGGACATGACCAGCTTCGGTTAAACGGATGGTTTTGGTGGTTCGCTCAAACAATTTCGTTTGAAGATAATCCTCTAACTGTTGGATTTGCAAGCTAACCGAGGGCTGGGAAATATGCAAAGCCTTAGCGGTTTGAGAAAAATTCCTTTTTTCTGCTGCAATATAAAAGACTTTAAGATGACTAAGATTCATGAATCATTATCTCCTGAAACATATAGATTACCCTTATCTTAAATCAATTGGATGGTTTATAAAAGGTACATCGTCTAAAGAATTCATCCAATCCTTGGGGAGTAGAAGAGGAATCAGGAGGAAGCTAGAAGAATAGTCCTGGAATGGGGGAGGTTATGATAACAATGGACAGCAAGTTTCCCAAACTTTACAGCAGTTTTATCAAAAATTAGATGATAGA
>NZ_JBZFLI010000034.1:0-16948 GCF_058315175.1 Metabacillus sp. RB-C-LZQ-3-1
CCAGCGCCGATGGTAGTTGGGGGTTTCCCCCTGTGAGAGTAGGACGTTGCCAGGTAAGAAAAAAGGATCAGTAGAGATACTGGTCTTTTTTGTGTGGAAAAATAAATAAAAACCGAAGGTTTTTCGAAAGAATAAAACAAAGTAAAACGATGTATGTAGTGGGCGGGAAAGATCAGAAAAGAGAAATAGCTCAATAAGTTAAAAGAGGATGAAGATAGTCATCATCTTGCAATTTATAACAATTACAAAAAGAGAAGCTAACCAAAAGATAGCTTCTCATACTACATATGCTCTTCTAAAAACACTAAAATAAAGTAAGGAATCTTTCTTTTAGCAACCTCCATATAACGTAAAATAATGGGATAATCATCGTTTGAGACCCCTAATAGAAGCTCATACCACCATTCTGTTTCATACCGTGAGATCATGCTTAAATTATATAACAGCAAGTAGTGAACAAGAAGTTCTGGAAGGTTAATAAATGATTCACGATTGTTTGGTAAGTAAAATGTCTTTTCGTCAATATGAAATAAAAATGGTGCACAATGAAAGGTATGATTTGTGTATTGTGTTTGCAATAGGATATGGTCTTCAGCATTTTTTACTTTTTGAAGCTGATATTTCTCAGTTAAATGTTCAGAAAGTCTTTCTGCTGACATGTGAAAGTGTTGAGCAGTGGCATCGGTTAAAATCACTTGATATAGGCCGGTTGTATCGACTTTCACATGATTAGTTTTAGCTTGGTGAAACATGAAGACATCCTTCATCTCGGCAACTTGGTTTAGAAGTAATTCCATCGAGAATTTTTCAGCTTCAAGGTGATCATGTAGATGAAAAAGCTCTTTTGCAACATGGCTAAACAAACCGTTTCGTTGAACTTTGATTTCATCTTTTAAAAATTGATACTGTTGTTTTTTCCTTTTTCTACTTGATGCTCCATGAGCTAATACGGATGATGTTGATGGATAATAGGGATCCTTTATTAAGAGACATGCTTTTAAAAGTTGTGATATTCCATAAAAAAGTAAAATGGGTTGAATTGCATGTGGTGATTGATTTGCTTGCAAAAAGAAATTTTCTCCATGTTTAAGAAAGTAAATAAATCGGTAACAATTATCATATGACAATCCACTCGAGTTTTCATGTTTAATTTTTTGATAACATTTTTCTAATTTTTTTTGGATAATTTGGGTTGAATGATAAGATAGTAAGCGTTCCCAATGCAACGTTGACATAAATTGTACACTCCAATTAATCAATTCTAAATATTTAAACTCTTTTCTCCTTTCTTGACAGTCTGAAAACATGTTGATAATCTACTAATAATATTTTGCCGAATAGAGGGGGATTTTACTAATGTGGGAACAAAAATTTTCTAAAGAAGGCTTAACTTTTGATGATGTTTTATTAGTGCCAGCAAAATCTGAAGTATTACCAAGAGATGTGGATTTAAGTGTTGAGCTTACACCTAGTTTAAAGCTTAATATTCCGATTATCAGTGCTGGTATGGATACTGTAACAGAGGCTGAATTAGCTATTGCTATTGCAAGACAAGGCGGAATTGGTGTTATTCATAAGAATATGTCGATTGAACAGCAAGCAGAGCAAGTAGACAAAGTAAAAAGATCTGAAAGAGGAGTCATTACAGATCCATTTTATTTAACTCCTGATCATCAAGTATTTGATGCAGAGCACTTAATGGGTAAATATAGAATTTCAGGTGTTCCAATTGTAAATAACCCCGAAGAAGAAAAATTAGTTGGTATTATTACAAATCGTGACATGAGATTTATTCAAGATTATTCCATCAAAATTAGCGATGTTATGACGAAGGAAAATCTTGTGACAGCTGATGTTGGGACAACACTTAAAGAAGCAGAGAGCATTTTGCAAAAGCATAAAATTGAAAAGCTTCCACTTGTTGACCGTAACGGCATCTTAAAAGGGCTCATTACGATTAAAGATATTGAGAAAGTAATTGAATTCCCAAACTCAGCTAAAGATGCACATGGACGCCTTGTAGTAGCAGCAGCTGTTGGTGTGACTGCTGACACAATGGTTCGAGTTCAAAAGCTGGTTGAAGCAAATGTAGATGCAATTGTAGTGGATACTGCACATGGTCACTCAAAAGGTGTGATCGAAACGGTAAGGGCTATTCGTAAGGAATACCCAACGTTAAATATTGTTGCAGGTAATGTTGCAACTGCTGAAGCAACTAGAGATCTAATTGAAGCTGGTGCAAATGTTGTGAAAGTAGGAATTGGTCCTGGTTCTATTTGTACAACTCGTGTTGTTGCCGGGGTTGGTGTACCGCAAATCACTGCTGTATATGACTGTGCTACTGAAGCAAGAAAACATGGTGTGGCTATTATTGCAGATGGAGGAATTAAATACTCCGGAGATATGGTAAAAGCATTAGCTGCAGGAGGCCATGCTGTCATGTTAGGAAGTTTACTTGCAGGTACTTCTGAAAGTCCTGGTGCGACTGAAATTTTCCAAGGAAGACGTTTTAAAGTATATCGTGGAATGGGTTCTGTAGCTGCTATGGAAAAAGGTAGTAAAGACCGTTATTTCCAAGAAGACAACAAGAAGTTCGTTCCAGAAGGAATTGAAGGAAGAACTCCATATAAAGGGCCTTTAGCGGATACTATTTATCAATTAGTTGGCGGTATTCGTTCTGGTATGGGTTACTGTGGAACAAAGGATCTTAAAGAACTTAGAGAAAATTCACAATTTATTCGAATGACTGGAGCAGGATTAAAAGAAAGTCATCCACATGATGTCCAAATTACGAAAGAAGCCCCAAATTACTCGTTATAATATGTCTTTTGGATTAAAATTGAATTGAAATATGACAGAACTAGAACATTTGACAGAGTCTATGACTCTGTCTATTTTTTTTATCCTTTCTATGATAAAATCAATTTTGTTGTTTAAAAATTCAAGTGAGTTTTCATATAGATAAAATAAAATCGGAGGTAGTGTACAACGTGAGAATGAAGAAATTGATTGCAACCCTTTTTGCATTAACATTTATTGTTTCAACTCTTTTTCCTTATGCATCTGCTCAAGCTGCAGAGCCAATTTCAGTTAATGCAAGCTCAGCTATTATTATTGAAGAATCGACTGGAACAATCCTTTATGGAAAAAACATTGATGAAAAGCTTCCTATTGCTAGTATGGCAAAGGTCATGACTGAATATTTAGTTCTAGAAGCAGTTAAGGAAGGAAAAATTAGCTGGGATCAAACATATAAACCAAGTGAGTATGTTTATAAAATCTCTCAAAATGGAAATCTTTCAAATGTACCTTTAAGATTAGATGGCAGCTATAACGTGAAAGAGTTATACGAAGCAATGGCAATCTACTCTGCTAATGGTGCGGCAATTGCTTTATCAGAGATAATTGCCGGTTCTGAAACGGCTTTTGTAAAGATGATGAATGACAAAGCCAAAGAATTGGGCTTAACAAACTATGAATTTGTGAATGCAACTGGTTTGGAAAATAAAGATTTACTTGGAATGCATCCTGAAGGAACAGATGCAAATGCAGAAAGTAAGCTGTCTGCGAGAGATATGGCTCTACTATCTCAAAAGTTAGTCCAAGACTTCCCTGAGGTTTTAGAGACTGCAAGTATTCCTAGAAAAACCTTTAGAGAAGGAACAGATGATGCGACTGAAATGCCAAACTGGAACTGGATGCTTCCGGAACTAGTTTATGGATATGAAGGTGTGGACGGACTGAAAACAGGTTCAACTAGCTCTGCAGGGTCTTGTTTTACGGCTACAGCAAGTAAAAACGGCATGCGTGTCATAACTGTTGTTATGGATGCCAAAGGCAGTGAGGGGGATGTAAAGAATCCACGCTTCCCTGAAACGGAAAAAATGCTAGATTATGCATTTAATAACTTTTCGGTAAAAGAGGTATTCCCGGCTAACTATCAAATCGAGAAACAATCAACAATTCCTGTTGTAAAAGGAAAAGAAGACACAGTATCTATTCATACAAAAGATGCAGTAACACTTGTAGTGAAAAATGGTGAAGAAGATGCCTATAAACCAATGTTTGAAATTGATCAAAATCAATTAACAAAAGCAGGGGAATTAACTGCACCAGTTGAAAAAGATCATGTTGTTGGGAAGATGACTGTTAAATATGAGGGTGAAGGTCCTGCTTTAAGCAATATCAAAAACGATACGCTCTCTCAAGTTGATCTTGTAACAAATGAAACAGTCGAAAAGGCTAACTGGTTTGTTCTCTCAATGAGAGGTATTGGAAGCTTCTTCGGAGGTTTATGGGGTACAGTATCTGATACAGTAAAAGGTTGGTTTTAATTTATAAAAAAGACTCTCTTGATAGGGAGTCTTTTTTTATAGGCCCTTTTATAAATGTTATTGTATTTAAAAATTCTTTGGAAAATATTCAGTTGATTGGAGCGGAAGGTGCGAGACTCCTATGGGAGTAGCGGGACAGTTGAGATCCCACAGGCGCTGGCGCCGAGGAGGCTCACCGCACGCCCCATGGAAAGCGAGAACACTTATTACAAAAGTTTGCGAAAGTAGCCTTAATCATTCAGTAATATTTAATAATGATTAAAAAAAGTATTCGTTTTATAAAAACTAAGCTATAATAGAAAATTATTAAATGAGAAAATGATAGAATAGTAAAACATATAGGAATTGTTTTACTAATTATATGAATTTTGATAGGATTTTTTTAGAACTTAGGATAAAATATAGCGTAGATGAATTTTTACTAAATCTAATACAAATCCTAGTTATAGGAAATTACATAAGGGGGACAACCATAATGAGTAATACAACAGGTACTGACCGTGTAAAACGCGGAATGGCGGAAATGCAAAAAGGCGGCGTCATCATGGACGTTGTAAATGCAGAGCAAGCTAAAATTGCAGAGGAAGCTGGCGCAGTTGCTGTAATGGCACTTGAGCGAGTTCCAGCTGATATTCGTGCAGCGGGTGGCGTAGCTAGAATGGCAGACCCAACAATTGTTGAGGAAGTAATGAATGCTGTATCGATTCCAGTTATGGCAAAAGCACGTATCGGACATATTGTAGAAGCACGTGTCCTTGAAGCTATGGGTGTAGACTACATTGATGAAAGTGAAGTATTAACTCCAGCTGATGAAGAGTACCACTTATTAAAAAGTGACTTTACTGTACCATTCGTTTGCGGTTGCCGTGATTTAGGTGAAGCAACTCGTCGTATTGCAGAAGGTGCTTCCATGCTTCGTACAAAAGGTGAGCCAGGAACAGGAAACATTGTAGAAGCTGTTCGTCATATGCGTAAGGTAAATGCTCAAATTCGTAAAGTAGTTGGAATGAGCGAAGATGAGTTAATGACGGAAGCAAAAAATTTAGGTGCTCCTTTTGAGCTTCTTCTTCAAATTAAAAAAGAAGGAAAATTACCGGTTGTTAACTTTGCAGCAGGTGGTGTAGCAACTCCAGCTGATGCTGCGTTAATGATGCAGCTAGGTGCTGATGGTGTATTCGTTGGATCAGGTATCTTTAAATCAGAAAATCCAGCTAAATTTGCACGTTCTATTGTTGAAGCTACAACTCATTATCAAGATTACGAACTAATTGCAAAACTTTCTAAAGGACTTGGATCAGCTATGCAAGGAATTGAAATCTCAAGTCTTTTACCAGAGCATAGAATGCAAGAGCGTGGTTGGTAATAAAAAGGAGTTTTTAACATGCTAAAGATTGGTGTATTAGGATTACAAGGTGCTGTAAGAGAACATATTCGCTCAATAGAAGCGTGTGAGGCTGAGGGAGTTATCGTTAAAACGGTTGATCAACTTGCAGACCTTGATGGCTTAATCATTCCAGGCGGAGAAAGCACAACAATGAGACGCCTAATCGATAAATACGGTTTTATGGAGCCATTAAAAGAATTTGCTGCATCTGGAAAGCCTATGTTTGGTACTTGTGCAGGATTAATTCTCATGGCTAAAAATATTGTTGGTTATGATGAGCCACACTTAGGACTATTAGATGTAACAGTCGAGCGTAATTCATTTGGACGACAAAAGGATAGCTTTGAGGCTGAATTGATGATTACTGGTGTTGGTGAAGACTTTGTTGGAGTCTTTATCCGTGCTCCTCATATTGTTGAGGTTGGAGAAGATGTGGAGATCTTATCGAAGCATAACGGCCGAATCGTTGCAGCCCGCCAAGGCCAATTCCTTGGATGCTCATTCCATCCTGAGTTAACAGATGATAATCGAATGACTCAATTGTTCATCAATATGGTAAAAGAATCCAAATAAATGTATAAAAAACTTGCGACTAATGTAAACTTATAGTAAATTATTTTATACAAAATCAAAATAAGCAAACGTGATGATAGGAACTAGTAACATGATGTTCTATCTATAGAGAGCCGATGGTTGGTGAAAATCGGTGATAGATGCTTGTGAATCCATCCTTGAATGAATCGCTGAACTACTAACAGTTAAAGTAGGCGGTTCCGGCTATGACCGTTATTCATTAAGTGAAGAGTACAAAGTGTATTCTTAACTAGGGTGGCAACGCGGGTAACTCTCGTCCCTTTTTAGGGGACGGGAGTTTTTTGTTTTTATGATCAAATAGTATGCTTAAATGAAAAGGAGAGCAAATATTATGATGGATATTAAATTTCTACGCACAAACCTTGAAGATGTGAAAGAAAAGCTATCTAAACGTGGTGAAGATTTAACTGATTTTGGAAAATTCGAAGAACTTGATAAAAAAAGAAGAGAGCTAATTGCTTCTACGGAAGAGTTAAAAAGTAAAAGAAATGAAGTCTCAGCACAAGTTGCTCAATTAAAAAGAGAAAAGCAAGATGCTGACCACTTAATCAAGGAAATGAAAGAGGTTGGGGAGAAAATAAAAGGATTTGATGATCAACTGCGTGAAGTTGAGGCAGAACTAGATCAGCTTCTGCTATCTATTCCTAATATCCCTCACGAAAGTGTTCCAGTAGGAGATACAGAGGATGACAATATTGAAGTTAGAAAATGGGGAGAACTGCCTACCTTTGAATTTGAACCAAAGCCGCACTGGGAAATTGCCGATGGTTTAGAAATTTTGGACTTTGAACGAGCAGCAAAGGTGACAGGAAGCCGCTTTGTTTTCTATCGAGGGTTAGGTGCTCGATTAGAAAGAGCATTATTTAATTTTATGTTAGATCTTCATGTCGAGGAACATGGTTATACGGAAATCCTACCACCTTTCATTGTCAATCGCGATAGTATGACAGGAACAGGCCAACTACCAAAATTTGAAGAAGATGCGTTTAAAATTGCTGGTGAAGATTATTTTTTAATTCCAACAGCTGAAGTTCCTGTGACAAATTTACACCGTGAGGAAATTTTAAATGTCGAACAACTTCCAATCAGCTATGCAGCTTTTAGTGCAAATTTCCGTTCTGAAGCTGGATCTGCAGGGAGAGATACAAGAGGTTTAATTCGCCAGCATCAATTTAATAAAGTAGAGCTTGTCCGCTTTGTAAAACCGGAGGATTCATATGAGGAGCTTGAGAAGCTGACTGGACATGCTGAAAAGGTTCTTCAGTTGTTAGGCCTTCCATATCGAGTAATGAGCATGTGTACAGCAGATTTAGGGTTTACAGCCGCTAAAAAGTATGACCTAGAGGTTTGGATTCCAAGCTATGGAACATACCGTGAAATTTCTTCTTGCAGTAATTTCGAGGCATTCCAAGCAAGAAGAGCAAATATTCGATTTAGAAGAGATCCTAAAGCAAAGGTTGAGCATGTTCACACATTAAACGGATCAGGATTAGCAATTGGCCGAACTGTTGCAGCTATTTTAGAAAATTACCAACAGGAAGATGGGTCAGTGATTATTCCGGAGGTATTAAGACCTTATATGGGAAATAAAGAAAGAATTAGTATGGCAGAGTAAAACAATATTGAAAGGGAGTCTTTTGATTCCCTTTTAGTATTCTTTTTTCATAAGGTTTTCGTAATCAGTTTGATGGGATAAGAAGTCTTTTTAAAGAATAACTTTTTATAAATTTAGGCATGATAATTTATGTAAAAAAACTTTTGAAAAAGTTTTTGAAATATGTTGACAAGCATATAGATCCTATGATAAATTATATCTTGTCAATACGGAGGAATACCCAAGTCCGGCTGAAGGGATCGGTCTTGAAAACCGACAGGGGTGTCAAAGCCCGCAGGGGTTCGAATCCCCTTTCCTCCTCCATAATTTTAAAATTCATTCTCATATTTAGCGCATAAAATGTGGGAGATTGATTCAAAATCGTTACTGCACTGTAGCGATTTTTTTTATGCTTTCTGATGGATCGTCTCTATCACTTATTTATATAACGGGAAATTTTGCGAACTCAAACATGAAAAGAGGATGACATAAAGGGACTTAAAACCTTTATGTCATCCTCTTATTTTTTTAGAAATTTCGTTTGTTCAATAAAATAACCGATTCTCTCAATAATTGGTTCAATGGATTGTTCATTTTCCATAATATCGTAATCATTTATATTAATACGAAGAACAGGACATGCATTAAAATTATTAATCCAGTTCTCATATCTTTGATGCATCTCTGTCCAGTATTCGATGGGTGTTTGCTGTTCCATCGGACGTCCACGAAGTTTAATACGAGATAAAATATCGTCCAAGCTACCTTCTAAATAAATAAGAAGATCTGGATGTGGAAAATATGGAGTCATCACCATCGCATCAAAAAGGTTTTTGTAGGTTTCATAGTCAACCTCAGACATTGTTCCTTTTTCATAATGCATCTTTGCAAATATCCCTGTATCTTCATAAATTGAACGATCTTGGATAAAACCTCCGCCATACTCAAAAATCTTCTTCTGCTCTTTAAAACGTTCAGCAAGAAAATAAATTTGCAAATGAAAACTCCATCTTTCAAAGTCTGCATAAAATTTATCTAAATATGGATTTGAATCTACCTTTTCGAAGGAGGTTTTGAAATCCAGCTCTTTTGCCAAAGCTTTTGTCATTGTAGACTTTCCAACACCTACAGTACCAGCTATCGTAATAACTGCATTGTGAGGAATTTTATATTTTTCGCGTAAATTCATCTATCGTTGCTCCTTTTTGCAAGTACTGATCCAATGTCTTGAATATATATGTTAAATCTTGTGGATTTTGAACAAAGTCCAATGTATCTCCATTAATACGAATAACCGGGATAGAAGGATTTTCTTTTTCCCACTGTGACATGGCAATTTCATAGTCTTCTGAAAGCTGCTGTAAATATTGGGGATCTATTTGATGTTCTATTTCACGACCCCTTTTTTCAATTCGTGCAAGCAATGTGTCAAGACTAGCGGTGAGATAAATAATGATATTAGGTTTTGGCATACCAGCTGTTAAAATATCATAAATTTTCAAATACTTATCGTATTGCTCATGCTTTAAGGTACGTCTTGCGAAGATAAGGTTCTTATAAATATGATAGTCTGCTACAACCGGTTTATTTGCCTGAAGAAACTTTTTGTCAATGTCCTCTAATTGCTTATATCGATTACAAAGGAAAAACATTTCTGTTTGAAAGCTCCATTCTTCAATATCTGTATAAAACTTTCCAAGAAAGGGATTTTCCTCAACGATTTCTTTTAATAAATGAAAATTGTAGTATTCAGCTATTGCTTTTGATAAAGATGTTTTTCCAACACCAATCGGTCCCTCTACAGTAATAAAGGGTATATTCATCATGGGTCCTCCTTTAAAACGAAACACCAATACTAAAAATCGACAAATTTCATTTTACCACGCAACACTCCTTTTGAGTATTGATTTAAGGGATTGTTTACATTTTCTATTTTTTTACTCCATGGAGGGACTTTTCTACTATAAAAAAATCTAATAGAAAAAGGTACTCATCCGATGGTGAGTACCTCTTTCTATAAACATCACTTCTTTTCAATTTGAAAATTATCGGCAAGTAACAGCCAGTTCTGAGGAAAGGATAACCCTAGCTTCCAATAACTAATCCCTCGTAAATTCAGTTCTTTGATAAGGTCAAATTTTGCTTGAATCGATCTAGCATCTTCGAACCAAACTTTATGTTCCTTCCCATCTGCATCTCTGTAATTAAAGTGAGGAGCTTGTGCCTCTTGGTCATATCGAATTGGCACATTATTTGTACTTGCAAGCTGAATAGCCTGCTGAGGACTAACAGCCTTAGCATATTGCCCGCCAGCTACATAAGGTAATGTCCAATCATAGCCGTATAAGTTTTGCCCCATCATAATCTTACGGCTTGGCATTTCGGTAATAGCGTATTCTAGAACTTCCCTTACCGGGTTTATTGGGGATACAGCCATTGGCGGGCCACCGCTATATCCCCATTCATATGTCATAATGACAACAAAATCTACTATTTGCCCATGTGCCTTATAATCATGTGCTTCGTACCAACGTCCTTTTTGCCCTGCACTTGTTTTAGGTGCCAAGGCTGTAGAAAGAAGCCAGCCTTCTTGATTAAAACGGGCCTTTGCTTTCCGTAAAAATTGGTTATAGGCCTCACGATCCTGCGGCCTTAAGTACTCCATATCAAAATGAATATCTCTGAAACCATATTTTTTAGCGGTTGATACGATATTATTTAAAAGTTTATTTTGTATCTCTGTGTTTGTTAAAATAATTCTCCCTAGTTCATCACTAAATTGATCGTTTTCTAAATTGGTGATGGCCATCATTAATGTGACATTATTTTGCCCGGCAATTTGGGGGAAATTATTTAAAAGCGGTTCTTTAAGTGTTCCGTCCCGTTGAATTTGAAAACTAAATGGTCCTAAATAGGTTAAATATGGTGCAGCATCTCTAGCAGCCTGCTCAAGGTTAGCTGGAACACTTGTGCCTCTTGGTTCAATATAAGCATTAGATTCGACCGATCTTTTCTCCCCTTCAGGAATGTAGAGTCTTACTCCTATAGAAAGGGGTTGATTTAAGGGAATGTTATTTACCCTAGCAAGTTCTGATGTGGAAATTCCAAATCTTCTTGCAATAGCATACAAACTATCTCCAGGCTGTACCCAATAAAATCTGCCTTGGATAGGAATAACAATCGCTTGACCGACAACTAAATTATTAGGGTTTGGAATTTCATTTGTCCGAATAATTTCCTCTGCTGTAGTACTATATGCTTGTGCAATCCCATACAAGTTTTGTCCTTGTTGGACGGTATGTATTTGCATGTTTGTCCTCCTCAAAAACATTTTTATACATCATATGATGAGAAGGCTTGATGCATGTTAATTTATGGTCTATTAAATTATAAAATTTCTTGTACTGTAGATAAGCGAACGTCATCCAGCTCCAGCACCTAGCCTTAGATCGCACAGGACGTGCAAGTGCAGTCAATGCGACAGGACGTCGTGATTTTGACTGCCTCGAAGTCATAAGCCCGAGGCTGACCAAGGCGCTTGCGCTTTTATTCTTTTTCTGTATGGATAATTGTGGCTTTTAGGGTGTTCTTCATCATTTTTAAAGCAAATTCATTATCATTTTTATTATTAGATGCAACACAGTCAGCAGGAATGGTAATATCATATTCCCTCATATAGGCATCATTGGCGGTAAAGAGGACACATATATTTCCAGATATTCCTGTAATCACAAGCTTATTTATGTTAAGACTGTATAATAACGTATTGAGGGCAGTCCCATAAAATGCAGAGTGTTTTGGTTTTATTAAAAAATAATCATCATCGTCTGGATATAAACGGTGAATGATTTTTTCGCTTAAGGAATTACTGCACTTTTGAGCAATTTTCTCAAAGTTAGCCTGCCATAGGTTATAATGATCATTAACATAGATAATCGGGCAGTTGTCTGTTTTCATTTTATTTTTTAGTGAAAGAATATTGTGGGAGATTGCGTCAGCTTGTTCTGCCAAAATAGGGCCATGCGCGAAATTGAAGTCATTAATCATGTCTATAATAAGAAGTGCTTGTTTATTTGTTTGCTGCATATGAGCTATTTTCTCCTTTATAAAAATTAGGCTATTAACATTAGTGCCACAGTAAGCTTTAAAATTAATATGCAACAATTGTTTTATTTCTATAGGTAAGAAATAAAATCTTGTACTTAGTTTTAGTGTCTAGCTTCAGGCGCCATCGGCTCTAGGGTCTAGGTAAATAGGAATAGGAGGTAAAAAGCACCTTCTATTCCTATTTGCCTTATGCTTGTCGCCGAATGCTTAGCGCCTTACGCTTATTCTTAATAAGGAGGATATATTGGATTGAATGATCAATACTATATGAAGTTAGCTTTAGAAGAAGCGAGAAAGGCGAAGGAAATAGGGGAAGTTCCAATTGGGGCGATCATTGTATTAAATGATACTGTTATTTCATCAGCACATAATCTACGAGAGACGGAGCAACGGTCTATTGCCCATGCAGAAATATTGGCTATAGATAAAGCATGTGAAAAAATAGGTTCCTGGAGATTAGAAAATGCAACGTTATATGTTACTCTGGAGCCATGTCCAATGTGTGCGGGAGCGATTGTTCTTTCAAGGATTAAGCGGGTTGTTTATGGTGCTTCTGATCCTAAGGGTGGCTGCGCAGGTACATTGATGAATCTTTTGCAAGAAGAAAGGTTTAACCATCAGGTTGAGGTAACAAAAGGGATTGAAGATGCGGCGTGCAGTGAAATGTTAAGCTTATTTTTCAGGGAATTAAGAGAACGAAAAAAGCAAAAGAAACAATGCTGACAAAAACTTACATAGTCTAGAAGTTGCAATTTATATTATTAGGATATATACTTATAAATGCGTCGTACTTAACGATGCAACTAAATATGGTATCAATTTTGCCGTGCTAAGCGGGGAGGTAGCGGTGCCCTGTACTCGCAATCCGCTCTAGCGAGGCCGAATCCCTTCTAGAGGTTAGCTCACTGTAGGGCTGCCTTAAGTAAGTGGTGTTGACGCTTGGGTCCTGCGCAATGGGAATCCATGAACCATGTCAGGTCCGGAAGGAAGCAGCATTAAGTGGAAGCTCTCATGTGCCGCAGGGTTGCCTGAGCCGAGCTAACTGCTTAAGTAACGCCTATGGTGGCTAATCGACGGAAGGTGCACGGCAGTTAATATTTTAAATAAACTCACTCTTTTTGAGTGAGTTTTTTATTTATGACCAAAAAGTATAGTGCTTTTATGAGTGTTGTTAGGACTTGGTGAGAAGCTACGTTTATTTTAAAAGGGAAGAAAAGTTTGTACTTAGTATTGGTGTCTAGCTCCAGCTTCTAGACCTGAAGCACAGGACGTGCAAGTTCAGTTACAGCGACAGGATGTCGAGTAAGTAACTCCCTCGAGATCATGAGCCGCTCAGGAATTGAAAAAAAGAACGTCTTCTATTCCTGGAGCGTCTTATGCTGTCTTAGTCTGTTCAAGGCGCTTGCGCTTTTCTAAGAAACGACTTTGTAAAAGCAACGATGGTTGTTATAATAAAGAAGATGAAAAAGAAGGGAGACGTTTTTGTGGGTTATCAAGCATTATATCGTGTTTTTCGGCCACAGTTATTCCATGATGTGGTTGGACAAGAACATATCACTAAAACCTTACAAAATGCCCTATTACAAAATAAATTTTCACATGCGTATCTTTTTTCTGGGCCTCGTGGAACAGGAAAAACTAGTGCAGCAAAGATCTTTGCAAAAGCAGTGAATTGTGAAAAAGCACCGGTAGCGGAGCCTTGTAATGAGTGTGCTGCTTGTAAAGGTATTACGAACGGTTCCATATCAGATGTGATTGAAATTGACGCTGCATCAAACAATGGTGTAGATGAAATAAGAGATATTAGAGATAAAGTAAAGTTTGCTCCATCAGCCGTACAATATAAAGTATATATTGTCGATGAAGTTCATATGTTATCAATTGGAGCTTTTAATGCTTTATTAAAAACTCTTGAGGAACCGCCGAAGCATGTCATCTTTATATTAGCTACTACTGAACCTCATAAAATTCCTTTAACGATTATCTCTCGCTGTCAACGATTTGATTTTCGCAGAATAACAGCTGCTTCAATTGTAGGAAGAATGAAAGAGATCGTACATAACCAACAGGTAAATGTAGAAGATGAAGCACTTGATGTTATCGCAAGAGCAGCTGATGGAGGTATGCGTGATGCGTTAAGTTTACTTGATCAGGCTATTTCATATAGTGATGACCAAGTAACGTTAAATGAGGCATTACTCATTACTGGGTCAGTATCACAGGAGATGATCGGAAAAATTGCGGAAGCAATCCATCAGAAAGATGTAACAGTTGCTTTGCAAGCGTTGGATCAATTAATGTTTCAAGGAAAAGACCCAAGCAGGTTTATTGAGGACTTTATCTTTTACTATCGCGATATGCTATTGTATCAGACAGCACCTACACTGGAAGATGTTCTAGAGCGTGTTTCAGTAGATGATCATTTCATTCAGCTATCAAAGGAAATACCATCTTCAGAAATATATGAGATCATCGAGTTGTTAAGTAAGAGCCAGCAAGAAATGAAATGGACAAATCATCCGCGTGTCTTCCTTGAAGTTGCCCTTGTAAAGCTCTGTCAACAATCAACAAATGCATCTCAATCAAATCAAGAAGAGTATCAGTCTTTACTAGAAAAAATAACTAGTTTACAATCAGAGGTAAATCGACTAAAACAACAAGGATTTACGGCTCCGCAACAAGGAACAACAGGTTCAAAGGAGCCAAAGCAAAGGTCAATGAAAAGTGGCTATAAAACGCCAGAAGGAAGAATTCAAGAAATCCTAAAGTCTGCAACTAGAAAAGATTTAGAGATTATAAAGGGACGATGGGCAGAGCTATTAGAAATGCTTCGACGTCAGAATAAAGTATCACATGCAGCTCTTTTAAATGATAGCGAGCCAGTTGCAGCTTCAGAGAATGCCTTTGTCTTAAAATTTAAGTTTGAAATTCATTGTAAGATGGTAGCAGAAAATAATAATAATGTGCGAACCAATTTAGAAGTGATCTTACAAGAGATTGTCGGTAAAAGCATGGAAATGGTTGGCGTTCCCGAGCATGATTGGGTTAAAATAAGGAAAGAGTTTTTAAGAGATCAAAAGGATGAAGATCAAAATCAGCCAAGTGGTGAGGAAGATCCACTTATTGCTGAAGCAAGAAAGCTAGTTGGAAATGAACTAATTGAAATAAAAGATTAAACTTGGAGGAATGAAGTTATGATGCGTGGCGGTATGGGAAATATGCAAAAAATGATGAAGCAAATGCAAAAAATGCAGAAGGATATGGCGAAGGCACAAGAAGAACTTGCTGAAAAAACTGTAGAAGGTACTGCTGGTGGCGGTATGGTAACAGTTGTAGTAAACGGTCAAAAAGAAGTGCTAGAAGTAAACATTAAAGAAGAAGTAGTAGATCCAGAAGATATTGAAATGCTTCAAGATTTAGTTTTAGCTGCAACAAATGATGCATTGAAAAAGATGGATGAACTAACAAATGAAACAATGGGTCAGTTCACAAAAGGAATGAACTTACCGGGAATGTTCTAGGGGGATTATCATGCATTATCCTGAACCAATATCAAAGCTAATCGATAGCTTTATGAAATTGCCAGGAATCGGTCCGAAAACGGCCGTTCGTCTGGCTTTTTTTGTCCTAAATATGAAGGAAGACGTTGTCCTTGATTTTGCTAAAGCACTAGTGAATGCGAAGCGAAATCTTACCTATTGCTCTGTATGCGGACATATAACAGATCAAGATCCTTGTTACATATGTGAGGATGAGCGCCGAGATAAAAGTGTTGTGTGTGTGGTGCAAGACCCAAAAGATGTTATTGCCATGGAGAAAATGAAGGAATATAACGGGTTATATCATGTATTGCATGGCTCTATATCACCAATGGAGGGAATTGGTCCAGAGGATATCAAGATTCCTGAACTTCTAAAAAGATTGCAAGATGATGTTATACAAGAGGTCATTCTCGCTACAAACCCTAATATTGAAGGGGAAGCAACGGCAATGTATATCTCAAGGCTGTTAAAGCCGTCTGGTATTAAACTTACGAGAATTGCACATGGCTTACCGGTAGGCGGGGATTTAGAATATGCCGATGAGGTTACTTTATCCAAAGCGTTAGAAGGAAGAAGAGAATTATAGAGGAGGATGTTCCGTGCTTTTTCGCCGAAAAGGTTGGTTAAGAAATCAATATGATCAACAACTAATACAAAACTTGCTTACAATGAAAAAAGAATGGAATCGGCAAAAACAATTAGTTGATAAAAGTGTTGAACCTTCTCCTGAAGTACTCTATGATTTAAAAATTGCAGAGGCCAAATATTTCTTTCTACTCAAAGAAGCAAAAAAACGAAATATAAAAATAGGGAAAATTTAAACATATAAGGATAGCTTGTTCTAATTTAATACTCCCTTCATATCCTATAAATAAAAGGGATAAAAGGGGAGTGTTTTAGTGGATCCTATTTTAGTTTTTTCTGTAATAGGCGGAATAATATTGATTTTGTTATTTGTAGGAGCTCCAATTCGTCCATTGCAATTACTAGGGCGGCTTTCAATAAAGATTATAATAGGGGCGCTACTGTTGTTTTTTGTAAATGCCTTTGGTACAAGCATAGATTTACATATACCGATTAACTTTATTACATCAAGCATTTCGGGGATATTAGGAATCCCGGGATTAGCTGCATTAATTATAATAAAAATGTTTATTGTTAGTTAAAAGCAAGTTCAGTAGGGCAATCAGGAAGGAGGAAAATACCTTTTATTCTGATTGCTTTTTATATTTTTGAATTTTTGTTGACATGCTTTAATACACATGATATATTATTATTCGTCTTCAAAAAAGACTAACTGAAACAAAAAAACTTTTTTAAAAAAGTTGTTGACTAATACAATTGTTTCATGGTATTATTTTAAAGTCGCTTCTTGATGAAGCAACTAAAAAGT
>NZ_JBZFLI010000035.1:0-15198 GCF_058315175.1 Metabacillus sp. RB-C-LZQ-3-1
TTTTTCGTTATGTAAGTTAGCTGCAGGGAAGAGTATTCGACGTAGCGGCTAATTTTAAGCATGAAGAATAAATGCAACTACGCATCACTTTTCACCTTTCATGCTTGCCAGTCGGTGAGATTTCTTTACTTTTTTTATTTACAAACGGTATAATAAGGACAACTATATTAGGTGAATACGTTTGTGAAAGAGGTTTCACGAAGCAACCGATTGAAAGAAGGGGAGAAAAGTGGGCTTTCCCAGGGAAGGAGACAAAATACAAATTCATAGTTATAAGCATAATGGCTACATTCACAGAGTCTGGGAAGAATCAACTGTTTTAAAAGGGTCACAGCATTGTATTATTGGTGGAAATGACCGAACAATTGTAACGGAATCGGACGGAAGAACGTGGGTGACAAGAGAGCCTGCAATATGCTATTTTCATGCCAGACATTGGTTTAATATTATTGGGATGCTTAGAGAAGATGGAGTATATTATTACTGTAATATTAGCTCACCATTTGTTTGGGATGATGAAGCGCTGAAATATATTGACTATGATCTTGATGTAAAAGTATACCCTGATATGACGTATACCATTTTAGATGAAGATGAATATGAACTTCATAGTAAAATGATGAACTATCCTGAGGTCATTGATCTTATTTTAAGAAAAAATTTGGACACGCTGCTTCGTTGGATTCGTCAGAAGAAAGGGCCATTTGCCCCTGAATTTATCGACGAGTGGTATGAACGATATTTAACATACGTAAAATAATAATACCAATGCAAGGGTGACTCAAAAATTTCCTCGATTGTCGTGGTCGAGTAAATTCTTGAGTCAGCCTTTTTCACATTAGTGAAGAGAGAGACTAAGAGCTTAGAGTTTAGCGGAGAAAAACAATAAGTTTTGACTTAGTGTTGGTGTCTAGCTCCGAAGCAAAGGATGTGCAAGTGCATTCGTTGAGGCAGGCACTAGTTATAATGCCAGCGCCTAGCCAATTTAGAATTGAAGACAAAGAACGCCTTCTATTCTAAATCGCCTTATGCCTGTCGGGCTTACCAAGGCACTTACGCTTTTCGATAGAAACGGGGGATTTTTTTGGGGATAGTTAGACGATATATGGCTTTTGTAAAGCCTTATCGCCTGCAAATAGTAGGGACGATTATTATAGGCGTTATTAAGTTTTCCATCCCGCTGCTTTTACCTTTATTAATAAGGCATGTGGTAGATAACATTATTGGCGGTACTGGATCTGAAGCTGAAAAAACAAAAGATTTGTTGACCATTATGGGAATTATGTTTGTTTTGTTTGTTGTCATTCGTCCACCTGTGGAATATTACCGACAATATTTTGCTCAATGGACAGCAAGTAAAATTTTATATGATATCAGGGACCAGTTATTTACCCATCTTCAAAAATTAAGTTTGCGTTATTATGCGAATACGCGGGCAGGAGAGATTATTTCCCGTGTTATTAATGACGTAGAGCAAACGAAGAATTTTGTCATTACCGGGTTGATGAATGTTTGGCTGGATATCGTAACGATCTTCATTGCGGTTGGAATCATGATGTCAATGAATGTGAAATTAACGTTAGTGTCCATTATCCTTTTTCCGTTCTATGGTTTGTCAGTGAAGTATTTTTACGGGAAGTTGAGACATTTAACAAGAGTACGGTCGCAAGCTCTTGCTGAAGTTCAGGGCCACTTACATGAACGAGTGCAGGGAATGCCTGTTATTCGCAGTTTTGCAACAGAGGATTTTGAACAAAAGCAGTTTGCAAAAGAAAATTCTAATTTTCTTGGAAAAGCTCTTGATCATACAAGCTGGAATGCAAAAACATTCGCGATTGTGAATACATTGACAGATATATCTCCGCTTATTGTCATTACATATGCGGGGTACCAGGTTATCCAAGGGCAATTAACGATCGGTACAATGGTTGCATTTATTGCCTATATCGAACAGCTATATGGACCGCTTCGAAGATTAATTAATTCATCAACGACCTTAACCCAGGCTTTTGCGTCAATGGATCGTGTGTTTGAATTTATCGATGTGCCATATGAAGTCGTTGATAAGCCAAATGCGATAAAAGCAAATAATGTAAAAGGTGAAATTGAATTTAAGAACATTTCTTTTCGCTACCAGGAAAAAGAGCCTCTTATAATCGAAAATCTCTCCTTATGTGTAAATAGGGGAGAAACAGTCGCACTTGTTGGAATGAGTGGTGGGGGAAAATCCACGCTCGTCAGCTTATTGCCGCGTTTTTATGATGTTACAGAAGGACAAATTCTTCTGGATAACATCGATATACGAGATTATGAAGCGCAAAGTCTTAGGGGACAAATGGGAATGGTCCTTCAAGACACATTCTTGTTTAGCAATACGGTAAGGGAAAATATCCTGATTGGCAATCCTGATGCAACAGAGGAAGAAGTGATTCAAGCGGCAAAGGCAGCAAATGCCCATGATTTTATTACGAAATTACCTAACGGATATGAAACAAGGGTCGGTGAAAGAGGTGTCAAGCTATCAGGTGGACAAAAACAAAGGGTATCTATTGCAAGGGTATTCTTAAAAAATCCGCCAATTTTGATTCTAGATGAAGCAACATCAGCGCTTGATTTAGAAAGTGAACATCTTATACAAGAAGCAATTGAAAAGCTTGCCAAAGATCGCACAACCTTTATTGTTGCTCACCGCCTTTCAACGATTACACATGCGGATAAAATTGTCTTAATCGAAGACGGAAAAGTAGTTGAGCAGGGTACACATCAAGAGCTAATGGAAAGAGAAGGGCATTATCATAAGCTGTTTCAGATACAACAGCTTGATTAATATCTCCAAAAGGGTAAAGCGTTACGTTTTGAGATGCTTTTTTGAAATTTTAAGTCGAAATGACAAGAGTGTAGACAGAGAAATGGGTATATTAAAATGTAAAAACTCACCATATGCGGTGAGTTTTCTTTATAAGGCCTATGAAGACCAAATCGTTTCGGAAAATCGAAGAAAGTGGTCTTCATAAAGGAGATGAAGACCAAATCTTTTTGGAAAATCAGGGGAAATGGTCTTCATAAAGGAGATGAAGACCAAATCTCTTCGGAAAATCAGGGGAAATGGTCTTCATAAAGTAACATTGATAGTTAATTTAGCAGTTTTTCTTATTTGTACATTGATTGTTGTCCACCATAAAAAATGTTCATTCCCCTTGATAATATAAAGAAAATGACGTGTACCAATTTACACGTCATTTCTAATGTCATTTATTAAGAATGCACCCGAAAAACGGAATCCTTTGCCAAAAGGGAGATATGTGCTTTTTTGGATGTTGTAAAAATAATTAGCAGAGACTGTGGATAGTGCTTCGACATCCAGCCTCAGCGCCTAGCCCCTGACCAAGGCTCTAGCATTTTTGTATTTTACTCCTCAGAAATCTTAATTTCATTATCCTCTTTATGATAATGATGAAAACTATAAATAAGAGTATCTAAATGCTCCAACTGCTCACTGTAATCGATGATCGAAGAAACGAGTGGTAACAGAGAATAGAAGCAAGCAGAGTCATGTTGATCCTGGAATTGCATGAACACTGTGACGAGCTGTTCTTTATTAAATTTGCCTTCTTCAGAAAACTCAGCAGAAGGCTGGCTCTTCGTTTTTCCGATAAATCGTAGTAGTGATTCTTCATGGAAATAGAGAAGATAATCTAACTCTGTAACAAGAATCTTTTGAAAGTTCTCAGGCATCTGGTGTAATTCATTTTCCAAACGATGCAATTTCTTTAATGTATCTAATGCTTTATTTGTTGTGACAATCATTTGTCTGAAAAGAACAAGCTTTCTGGATTTAGCATAGCTTTCCCGCTTAAAGTAATTACGTTCTTCTTTATAATTTAAATAAAGCTGATCTAGCTTGATCATTTGCTCTTTTATTTTTTCGATATCATCCTTCAACACATTATGTTCAGAGGCGTGGCGGATATTGACTCTGATCCATTTAATAATTTCCTCTGTGCTTTCTGCAATACGGTTGTAGAGCTTTGTTTCGTATTTCGGTGGAAGAAACACTAAATTAACGATAAATGCTGCAAATACTCCTAGTAGTACAGTAAGAAAGCGAATCAGGGCAATTTCAACAAAGTCGTCACCAGGACTTTCTAATATTGCAATAACTGTAACAAGAGCAACAGGAATTGTGGTTTCAGACTTTAATTTGATATTGATTGCAATGACGATAATCGCTGTAAGACCAATGATAATAGGGTGTGAGCCAAAAATCAGCCCGAATCCAATTGCTAAAGCAGCACCAATGACATTTGCCTGAACCTGTTCAATGATAGATAAATAAGAGCGATAAATGGTTGGTTGTATGGCAAAAATCGCTGAGATACCGGCGAAAGCAGCAGATGGCATTTGTAATGCTGTTGCTAAAAATAAAGCTAGTGTAATGGCTATCCCTGTCTTAAGGATGCGTGCACCTAGTTTCATGTATGTTTAATACATTCCTTTCATTTTTCAAAATAAAAAACTCTTTGAAGGAGTATTTTTTGTAGTATCAGAATTTATAAGTTTTGTACTAAGTTTTGGTGTCTAACTCCAGCGCCTATCGCCTATCAAACTTCAGATCATCTCCCTACGATAAGTCAACATCGGTTCGCTTCGCTTACCGTGTTTCGTAAATCTTTAGTCGATGCTCCTCCATTTTGTACGGCGATGACCAAGGCGCTTGCGCTTTTCTTATAAATCAATATCGTACTATACAGCCTTTTATTCCCTATTACAAGAAGTATTTACCCCATTTTACAAAAATGTAAATCGTTCATATTTTCTGACAATACCCTTATATGAAAAAGGAAGAGGTTGACTCTAGGGCTGCACCCTTAAAAGGAGTCTTCCTCTTCTTTTCAAAATAAGAAAGTATAAAATTTATTATAGTGTCTAGCTCTAGCACCTATACGCTTCTGCTTTTCTATTTTAACTGGCTAAATGCCTGTTCAACAGCTTTTAATGTTACTTGGATATCCTCTTCGGTATGGGCGGTTGTTAAGAACCAAGCCTCATATTTAGAAGGAGCAAGGTTAATGCCTTGGTTAAGCATTAGCTTAAAGAATTTTGCGAACATCTCACCGTCCGTGTTTTCTGCTTGTTCATAGTTGGATATTTTTTCATTCGTAAAGTAGATCGTTAAAGCGCCTTTAAGTCGGTTGATCGTGATCGGAATATTATATGTACGAGCGTGTTGTAATATTCCTTCTTCAAGAATGGCTCCTAATTTATCTAGGTTTTCGTAGACATTCTCTTGTTTCAAAACTTCCAGACAAGCAATTCCAGAAAGGATTGAAGCAGGGTTACCAGCCATTGTACCAGCTTGATAAGCAGGTCCTAATGGTGCGACTTGCTCCATAATTTCTTTTTTACCGCCATATGCTCCTATTGGAAGGCCGCCGCCAATGATTTTCCCTAGTGCTGTTAGATCTGGATAAACACCAAGTAAATCCTGAGCACCTCCATACATGAAGCGGAAAGCAGTGATCACTTCATCATAAATGACTAAAGCACCTGCTTGGTGAACTAACTCATTTACTTCCTGTAAAAATCCCGGCTTAGGCTCGACAATTCCAAAGTTCCCTACAATTGGTTCAACAAGGATCGCTGCAACTTGATCTCCCCATTTATCTAAAGCTTCCTTCAATGGTTCGATTTCATTGAATGGGACAGTAATCACTTCTTTGGCAATGCTTTTAGGAACACCAGCTGAATCAGGAGTTCCTAAAGTGGAAGGGCCTGACCCGGCTGCAACCAAAACAAGATCTGAATGTCCGTGGTAACATCCGGCAAATTTAATGATTTTATTGCGGCCAGTGTAGGCGCGTGCGACCCTAATTGTAGTCATAACAGCCTCTGTCCCAGAGTTTACAAAACGAACCTTATCCATGGCTGGCATCGCTTCTTTCAACATCTTAGCAAATGTAATCTCATGTGGAGTTGGGGTACCGTATAGAACACCGGTTTCAGCTGCCTTTGTAATTGCCTCTGTAATATGTGGATGAGCGTGTCCTGTAATAATTGGGCCGTATGCTGCTAAGTAATCGATATATTTATTGCCATCAACATCCCAGAAATACGCGCCTTTTGCTCTTTCCATCACAACAGGTGAACCTCCGCCAACAGCTTTATAAGAACGAGAAGGGGAGTTTACTCCGCCTACAATATGTTGTAATGCTTCTTCGTGTAATTCTTGTGATTTTGTAAAATTCATCATATCCTCCTGCTAACTATGTAAAGTTGAAAAGATTATGGTTTATCACCCCCGCCTCAAGATTCTAGAGAAGCAAAGAAGTTAGGTGGGGGATAACTGCCCGACAAATGACAGGATGTCCTAGTCGGGCTAAGCCACAGGACGTGGCGTTTTTAGCGTGATAAGTCTTTAGTACATCATTAGTGGGCGACAAAAAACACCCCCTATTGATGGAAGTCTCGTATTATTCTATCACGAATCAGGAAATATCAACAAAATTAGGTGCTTACCATTTGTTGTATACCATCATTTTAGATAAACTAATAAGTTGTGACGAAACTTGGAGGGAGAAAAATGACAAATATCATTGAAGTAAAAGAATTGCGTAAAGAATTTAAATCGTACTCGAGCAGACAAGGTTTAAAGGGCGCGTTTCGTGATTTATTAAATAGACAATACAAAACGATTCCTGCTGTTAATGACGTGACATTTACCGTGAAGCAGGGAGAAATGGTCGGATATATTGGTGAAAATGGTGCTGGGAAATCAACATCAATTAAAATGCTAACAGGCATTTTAACCCCAACCTCAGGTCAAGTTCTTGTCAATGGGATGAATCCTCATAAAGAGCGTGAGCAATTTGTCAAATCAATCGGGGTCGTGTTTGGCCAGCGCTCACAATTGTGGTGGGATATCGCCGTACAAGAGTCATTCCGCTTATTAAAGAAAGTATATAAAGTGTCTGATGAAGATTATAACGAGCACATGGAACATGTTATTGACACGCTTGATATTGGACCTTTGCTGGATAAGCCTGTCCGAAAACTGTCACTTGGACAACGAATGAGATGTGAATTAGCAGCAGCCCTTATTCATAATCCGCCATTACTATTTTTAGATGAGCCAACAATCGGGCTTGATGTTCTAGTGAAGCTTAAAATCCGTCAATTCTTAAAAGAAATGAATGAAAAATATAAAACAACGATTCTCCTGACAACTCATGACCTTTCAGATATTGAGGCACTTTGCGAGCGGGTCATTATGCTTGATGAAGGAAAGGTCATTTATGATGGAGAGTTAGCTAAGTTGCGTTCCCATTGGGGAGAAGGAAAGCAAATTGAATTTCAATTTGAGCAAGAAGTACTTGAAGAACAGCTTAGCTTCTTAACTCAGGATCTTGATGTGATCTGGCAAAAGGGAGACAAATTAAACACTTGGAATGCATTCGTTAGTGATAAGGAAACTCAAATGTCTGAGTTAATTGGCCTAGTAGTAGGGACTCATCCAATTACAGATTTGAGTGTGAAGGAGATTTCTACTGAAGAAGTGATTCGAAATATATATGAAAAAGGAGAGGCCCTTTCAAGCTGAGGTGAAAACATGGATAAATATATCGAAATGATAAGAATCCGCTTTTTAATGATGCTGGCGTATCGAACGAATTATTACAGCGGAATTTTGATTTATAGCATTAATATAGGTGCCTATTATTTTTTGTGGACAGCCATATATGGCGGGAAAGAATCGATCGAAGGCTTGTCTGCTGTTCAGATGACAACGTATGTCGCGGTATCGTGGATGGCTAGAGCTTTTTATTTTAATAATATTGACCGTGAAATTGCGCTTGAGATTAAAGAAGGAAAAGTAGCGGTTGAACTAATAAGACCTTATAACTACCTTGGTATGAAAACGATGCAGGCTTTTGGAGAAGGGATTTTTCGCTTAGTATTTTTCTCTATTCCAGGGATGGTCATTGTGGCGCTTGTGTTTCCGATGGAGTTTTCAACAAATGGCATCACATGGCTTTTATTTGCGAGTTCACTAATGTTTAGTTTTATCGTCAATACCCAAATCAACTTAATTACGGGCATGCTGACATTCTTCCTGTTTAATAATGATGGATTAATGAGAGCGAAACGTGTGATCATTGACCTTTTCTCAGGGTTGCTATTACCGATTAGCTTTTATCCGGTGTGGGCTCAGGATATTATGGTGTATTTCCCATTTCAAGCGATTAGCTATATTCCTAGTATGATTTTTACTGAAGGGATAAAAGGAAATGAAGTTCTTCAAGCTATTCTGTTACAAGGCTTTTGGGCAATTGTGTTACTCCTCCCAATTCAAGTTCTATGGGTTATAGCAAAAAAACGAATGATCATTCAGGGAGGATGATGAGATGTTTTATTTTTCAATGTTTACCCAATATGTAGGACAATACATGAAAACAAGAATGCAATACAGAGCAGATATGGTTGTGGAGCTGCTCTCAGATATGTTGTTTCAAGTAACAAATCTAGCCTTTATTCTGGTTGTGTTTGGCCATACACAGTTTTTAAGCGGCTGGAATCGTGATGAAATCATATTTATTTATGGTTTTTTCTTAGTGCCTTATGCTATTTTTGGAGCGTTTTTTAATATTTGGGATTTTAATGAACGGTATATTGTCAAAGGAGAAATGGATCGGATCTTAACAAGGCCAATCCACAGCCTCTTTCAAGTTGTATTAGAACGAATGGAGCTGGAATCCTTGTTTGGAGCCATCACGGGGATTGTTATTATGGGATATGCTTCAATTCAACTTGGTCTTAGCTTTCATTGGTTTGACATCATCCTGTTTATTCTTTTTGTGATAAGCGGAGCACTTGTTTATGCAGGAATCTTTGTTTCGTTAGCTAGTATTGGATTCTGGTCTGACGCTCGTACTTCCCTCATGCCGATGATGTATAATATCGGAAACTATGGCCGTTATCCGGTTGATATTTATAATTCTGTTATTCGCTTTGTTTTAACATGGATCCTCCCGTTCGCATTTGTAGGAGTGTATCCAGCAGCATACTTCCTTAATAAAGAAGAATGGTATATGTATTCATTCTTAACTCCTGTGATAGGGGTTGGTTTCTTTATCCTCTCTGTCTTCTTATGGAACCAGGGGGTAAAAAGGTATAGAGGTGCCGGGAATTAAAATTGATAGAAGGGTTGTCCTAAAAGTTGATAGGGCAACCCTATTTATTTTTCATAACAATGCCTTTGCGTGTATATAGTGTAAAGAGGACATGCAAGGTAGGATGTGAATTGTGTGGGTCTATTCTTCTGTATTTGTATCGTAGTTTGTATCTTTATGAGTTTTAAAAGTGTTGTCATTGTTTGTTTCCAGAAGAATTTTTTATCTTTTGAAACGATTATTATGATTACGTACCTGTATATATCTCTCTTGCTAGGGTTTGGAGTCATTTATTTGATTTGCTTGCAGAGTAATATTCCAGTCTTGCAAGAAGGGGGATATCCTGTAACCGGAACCTACTTTGATTCTCTTTTAACCTCTTTATATTTCAGTGCCGTAACGTTGTTTTCGGTAGGGTATGGGGATATTGTGCCTGTTGGAATTGGACGTTTTCTGGCTGTGATTGAGGCTTTGATTGGATATATTCTTCCGGCTGTCTTCTTAGCGCGTACTGTCATCGGGATTGAGAAGTAGTTCAGAGTTGTAGGATGACGAAAAGTTGGTTACGCTTAAGAAAGAATATATTTGTTGGAGGGATATGTATGACAATTGAAGTTGGTAGTCATGTACCTAATATTGAATTAGTAGCAGATAATGGAGAAAAGGTGAATTTAGAAAATTATAAAGGGAAATACGTTGTTTTATATTTTTACCCAAAGGATATGACACCAGGATGTACAACTGAGGCATGTGATTTTCGCGATCAGCATCAAAGCTTTGCAGACGTAAATGCAGTCATTGTTGGGGTAAGTCCTGATCCACAGGAAAAACATCAAAAATTTAAAGAGAAACACGACTTGCCTTTTCAACTATTAGTTGATGATGAACATCAGTTAGCAGAAGCTTTTGGCGTTTGGAAGTTAAAGAAAAACTTCGGAAAAGAATATATGGGGATTGAACGCTCAACTTTTATTATTGATCCAGAGGGGAAAATCATCAAAGAATGGAGAAGGGTAAAAGTAAAAGACCATGTCGAAGAAGCGTTGAATTACATAAAAGAAATTCAATCTTAATGATTAGTAGGTGTCATAATGAGAGACGAGAGAATAAAAAAACTTGCCGCAGTCTTATTAAATCACTCAGTAAAAGTGAAAAAGGGAGAAAGAGTGTTAATTAGGGGGCACCTAAATACAAAACCGCTAATAACAGAGATTATTGATCAAGCTTATTCTATTGGGGCATATCCTTATGTGGATATTCTTGATGATGAAATTACACTGCATCTAGCAAAAAACTATCAAAAAGAACAACTAGAAACACAAGCCAAATGGCAAATGCAAATCTATCAAGATGTGGATGCTGTCATTATCATTATCGGGGAAGAAAATGATGCAGAAATGTCGGAAGTTCCGATGGAAAAGCACAAGCTCCGCGGAGAAATCATGAAGCCTGTATCAGAATTCTATGTGAATCAACGTAAATGGGTGCTATTGAATTACCCGACGAAAGGTTTAGCTCAGAAGGCCAAAATGAGTACAAGCACATTTGAAGATTATCTATTTAATGTTAGTACAATCGATTATGACAGAATGGCAAGTGCTGCGAAGCCATTAAAGGAGCTAATGGAAAAAACAGATCAGGTAAGAATCACAGGACCCGGTACAGATTTACAGTTCTCCATCAAAGGAATTCCAGTCATCCCCTGTACAGGAGAAGCAAATGTACCTGACGGAGAGATCTTTACTGCCCCGATAAAAGAGTCGGTAAATGGCACGATTTCGTTTAACACACCTTGTCCATATCATGGAATGACGTTCAGAGATGTAAAACTCACTTTTGAAAATGGAAAAATCGTTGACGCGGTTTCAGATCAAACAGAAAAATTGAATGAAATCCTTGATACTGATGAGGGCTCAAGGTATATAGGAGAATTTGCATTAGGTTTCCATCCATATATAGAAGAGCCGATTGGTGATATCTTGTTTGATGAGAAGATTTGTGGAAGTCTTCATTTTACGCCAGGTGAGGCATATGAGGAAGCGAATAACGGAAATAAATCTGCTATTCATTGGGATATGGTGTTAATCCAGAGACCGGAATACGGTGGAGGAGAAATTTATTTTGATGATGTGCTTATTCGAAAAGATGGTCAATTTGTTCTCCCAGAGCTAGCAGGATTGAATAAAGAAAACTTGAAATAAGTTTTTAGCCTATTTTTTAAACGTAAGGCAAACGTCCAGCCAAATTGGTAAATTGTGCGTAAAGTATAGGGAAGGCATTACCTCCTCAAATGTTAGCGCCGGATTGGAAGTGCGGACAATTGCTCCGCACTCTTTTTTAGTTTGTTATCGTAAAAATTTGTTGCCTTATAATTAGGCTTGCGGATGGTTGATTGGAGCTGCAGGATGCTCGCTTTCCGTGGGGTGGGCGGTGAGCCTCCTCAGCGTAAACGCATCCGGGGTCTCACCTGTCACGCTGCACCCGTGTCTTGCTCCAGCGCCTAGCCCCTCTTGAATTGAAGACAAAGAACGTCTTCTATTCAAGAGCTTCTTATTTGCCCTAGGCTAAACAGGCGCTTCCGCATTTCTGAACAGGAGTCTCGCACCTTCGCTCCAATCAACCGAATAGATTCTGTGCAAAAAACAAATGAAAATAAAACTTAGTTTTTCCTAATCAGTGCTTGAGAATTGCAAGTTTTTATAAAATCTAGAATATACAAAAAGTGGAACAAAATTGTGAAGGTTTTATCAACGGTTAAACTACCAGATTACTTGAAAGAGGATTTCGATCAATCTTTTCCTCATGTGACTTTTTATCATGATAGAAAAATAAGTGATGCAGTTGATTTGCTGCCAGAAGCAGATATTATCCTTACGTATGGAGAGGATCTAACAGAGGAACATATTCATTTGGCAAAAAAGTTGAAGTGGATGATGGTGGCATCTGCTGGTATAGACAGGCTTCCTTTTTCTGCACTTGAAGAGCGTGATGTTTTAGTGACGAATGCAAAAGGTGTCCATGCGATTCCGATGGCAGAATATTGTATCGCCATGATGCTTCAAGTTTCACGCCAAGCAGACGTATTAAGTGAAAATCAGCGATTACATAAATGGGATCGTCGTGTCAGAATGGAAGAGCTGTATGAGAAAACTGTCCTCATTATCGGAACAGGGGCAATCGGGACGGCCACTGCCAAATTAACCCAAGCATTCGCTATGGAAGTGCTGGGAGTGAATAGTGACGGAAGAGCAGTTGACCATTTTGATAAAACGTATAAAATGGATGAGGTAAAAGACCCATTGTCAAAAGCCGATTTTGTTATTTCCATTCTTCCTAGTACAAATCACACAAAAGGGCTTCTAAATAAGGAATTTTTCACAAATATGAAAGAGAAGTCAGTGTTTATCAATATTGGAAGAGGTGACGTGGTCGTTGAAAGGGATCTCATAGAGGTTCTAAAAACAAACAGCTCCATGCATGCGGTATTAGATGTATTCGAAAAAGAGCCACTGCCAGCGGAACATGAGTTGTGGGATATGGAAAATGTCACGATTACCCCCCATCTATCTGGAATTACAAAAAGATACGTACCTAGGGCAATGGAGATTTTTAAATACAATCTAGGCCATTATTTACGAAAAGAATATACAGAGATGAAAAATAAAATTTCGCTTAGCAAAAGATATTAATTTCAAACATAGGCATGAATGAAAAATTGCCGTAAATAATACATTGTATAAAGAACGTTTGACAAAAGTCTTAGTAACAATGTACACTATTTATAAACATTATAATGTAAGAATTTCTATAGAAGTGAGGTGCATGGCGGATGTCTGAACATCAATTAAAGGATGCATTAGATACCCTGAAACAAACTGGAGTACGCATTACACCTCAACGTCATGCTATACTTGAATTCTTGGTCGATTCCATGACACACCCTACAGCCGATGATATATATAAAGCGTTAGAAGGAAAATTCCCTAATATGAGTGTTGCTACAGTTTATAACAACCTAAGGGTATTTCGTGAAGTTGGACTTGTTAAGGAATTAACGTATGGCGATGCATCAAGTCGTTTTGATTTTGTAACGTCTGATCACTATCACGTCATTTGTGAGAGTTGTGGAAAGATAGTTGATTTCTCTTATCCAGGACTTGATGAAGTTGAGGCTTTAGCTGCACATGTTACGGGATTTAAGGTAAGTCACCACCGTATGGAAATCTACGGTTTGTGCAATAGCTGTGAAAAGAAAGAAACACATTAAAACAAGCTAGATTTTAGCTTGTTTTTTGCATGATTTGAAAAAAAGAACGGCAAAATACAGCCGTTCTTTTCTATGTGTTTTATTTTGTCTTTTTTCTATTATAGCTTTCATCAAACTCTTTTCCTTCGAGTTCCTTATCCAATGTAAGAGGCTCTTTGCAATACATACACATATCAACACGACCTAAGACCTTGGTTGGTTTTTCGCAAGAGGGACATATAACTTGAACAGCTTTTGTTGACAGCATGCCAATCCAAAAATAAACGACCGTACTAGCAATGATCGACAGCATACCCAGCATCATAAAGATCGTCATAACCCACATATTCGTTCGGAAGAAAACACCGAAATACATAATGATAAATCCTACAAAGATTAAGCTTAAAGCAAAAGTTCTTATTTTATTAATCTTACTTGTATATTTACGAGCCATATTTTAACCTCCTTATGACAAGTGAAGAGAGTTTAGCGCTTTCCAGGCTTATGCTTTTTAATATTATCAGAAATGATATTTTTTTGGTACTAGTTTTAAGATGTATATACTGTGTTACGTTATTACTTATTTGTTCTATTAAAGAGTAAAAGAAACTCAATTTAATTTGAGAGGGTTTTTGAACACTCATGTAGAAACAATATTAAAGCCCATATAATGGAGGACGATGTTGATGGAAAATATTCTCCGTCCAATTTACCAAGAACGTGCAAGTCACCCAAATACACTAGCAGTCATCATGATTGAAAAAAGAAATCAAACTTCACCTTTAACTGATAATTTCGATGTAGCATTATTAGTGATTGTGAAGGAACTGGATCAACCTTTATATGTAAAGCATTATGAATACGAAGATAAAAAAGCTTCATTAACTGTTATGTCAAAAGATGATGTAAATCAATCCATTCTTTTGGGAACAAATAGAAGGATGGTTGATTGGGTATTGAATGGAAAGGTCCTTTTCGACCGAAATGAATACATAGCCGGGTTAGTTGAGCACCTGAGAACATTTCCATTTGCCGAGAGAAAGTTAAAAATGGGGATTGAATTCGCAAAGCTCATTCGACGTTATTTAGAAGGAAAGGTTTTGTTTGAATCAAACCAACTATTAGATACGTTCAACCATATTGTTCATGCCCTGCATCACTTAGCGAGATTAGAGGTAATTGATCGAGGATATTATCCTGAAGTAACAGTTTGGAATCAGGTAAAACAAATCGAGCCCCAGATCTATAAGTTATATAAGGAACTAATTGAAGGGGAAGAATCTCTTGAAAAAAGATTAGAGCTTCTATTTCTAGCAAGTGATTTTCTAATCCACTCAAAAACGGAAGATGGAGCAGGACATATCTTATCTATTATGTCTGAGAGAGACTCGTGGTACTTTCACGAATTATATCATCACCCTGAGTTAAAACATTACTCCGTGGACTTAAGTGTTTTATTAGAGTTTCTAGTTGAGAAGAAGTATGTATCTATAGAAAGACAACAAACAAAAGGAAAAGGTGTTTTCCATAGAGTTTATTTTGTTGAGAAAAAGTATTGACTTAGGTTTTTGTAGATGATATATTATTATTCGTCGCTGTTACTTATGTATTCAGCGGCGATGTTTTTGACTCTAACTTGATTGGAAAAAGTTTTTAAAAAAAGCTGTTGACGATCCGGGATAGAAATGTTATATTAATAAAGTCGCTTCTAACGAACGACAAAACAAAATGATCTTTGAAAACTAAACAAAACCAAGCGTGCCAACGTTAATTTCGATTAACAAG
>NZ_JBZFLI010000036.1:0-14175 GCF_058315175.1 Metabacillus sp. RB-C-LZQ-3-1
GGGTTTGATAAGGAAATGCCGAGCGGTATGCGGAGAAATCCAACAGCCGTGTATCGACTTATAGGCTGCCATCTTGGTAGTACTAGGATACGAAAATCTGTCTGATTAAAAGGTAAATCTACTTTTCGTATAAGACGCTAAAGGACCTGATAATGGTTCAAGATATAGTCAGTGACATGACGAAAGCATGGAATAGCACGTCCCACAGTCTCACCAAATACATAATTTGGTGGTTTTTATTTTTAAATAATTTAGATCAATCTTCCACAATCAAGCCATTTAATTGAATAACTTACTTTAAAGGAACTGGATATTTATTGTTAAATAAAGATGGGAGGGAATCTTAAATTTAAAATCGAATAAATCATAATAGACAAATTCTTTTTTAGTGGTAAATAATGTTGATAAACCCTATACTAAATCAAATCGGTATAATTTATTCCCGTAAGTAATATTGAAAAAGCACATAATTGTATATTAATCACTTTAAAACTAGGAAAGAAGGTTGTGCTGTGAAAACAACAGGAAATTTTACCGACAAAGCCGATACATATGCAAAATATCGCCCTAGTTACCCTAATGAATATATTGAGTATTTGTTTTCAGCTAACCAACTGAAAGAGGATCGGATTGTGGCCGATATTGGTTCAGGTACGGGGATATTTAGCGGCCATCTGCTTGAAAAAGGTTTAAATGTTATTGGAGTAGAACCAAATGATGACATGAGAGAGGTGGCTGAGCAATCGTTAAAACCATATTCTCGTTTTAAATCAAAAAAGGCAACTGCTGAAGATACTACTATAAACGGGAAAAGTATGGATTTAGTAACTGTTGCCCAGGCATTTCATTGGTTTGATAAAAAAGCATTTAAAATTGAATGTCAACGGATTTTAAAACAAAAGGCAAATGTCGCTCTTGTTTGGAATAGCAGAGATTTAACTAGCCCGATTATTAAAGCGAATGCAGAAATTTGCCAAAAGACCTGTCCAAATTTCAAAGGATTTAGCGGTGGAATGGAAGAGACTCAAGAAGTATTTAACAGCTTTTTTAAAGATGGGAAGTATGAATTTAAAAAGTATCAAAATGATTTGCTTTTTGATTATAAAGGATTTTTAGGAAGGAATTTATCAGCATCCTATGCTCCGAAAAAAAATGACGAAGAGTATGAACGTTTTGTTTTTCTCCTGTCAGAGTTATTCGAAAAATATAGTAAGAATGGAAAAATGGTTCTCCAAAACATAACGCGAAGCTATCTAGGCAATGTCTAAACAGCCAATCATAAGGTGGCTTTAATCGAAGTCCCTTTTGAAATTTAGATTATCATTTACTAATTCTGGCACGAATTAGAGTAACACAGGTGGAAAATGATCTTCTTAAATTATATAAAATATCTCTTAGTAAAGAAGCCATTTTTATCATGGTTTCTTTTTTGTGATTTTAACCTCGAATTGGTACTAATGCAGTATTTTTTCCAAAGGGGCAGTTTAATGAAATATACTGTTTGGAACATTTAGGTATATTGAAACCTTTAAGAATAAGAAACCGTAAATAAGATAGAGGGAGGGACAATATATGTACTTTGAATTTAATATTAGTTCTTTTACTGTTGCTATTCTTTTTATATTTGTCGCTTACTATGTTGGTATCAAAAAACAAACTTGGATTTTAAAAGGTTTTAATCAAACAAGGATTAGGGACAAGGATAGGTTGGCAAAAATTGCAGGATATTTCTTTTTAAATAGTGGGTTTTTCTTACTCATAAATGGCATTATTAATATACCTTACCAGGATTCGTTTACCCCTTCTACAATCATTGCTTACGGTGTGTGTACAATTATTTATGTTCATAAGACATTGGTTGAATAAATAAGAAATTTGTACCTAATATAAGTATACCTATCAACTCTATCTGTTTCATGAGTTTAACTAAACCCGGAAACAGCACGGACTGATGCTAGGGAGGCAAAGGCAGTCTCGCAGGTTTTGAGGAAAAAGGAAGGGGGCAGGTGGCTTTTAAATGTCACCGCCCGAATATGGCGAAAATGGATTAATCCTTTGTTTCAGATTTAGGGTTAATAATGACATCCGCATCACCTGCAACGTCAAAGTGTGCTGTTTCTTTTTTCACCTTTTCCTTTATTTGTTTTATTTCTTCGATTTGACGTTTTGTAATCGATACTTCATTTACTTGTACAGGATATTTGTTTATATTAATTTCTTCTTCTTTTAGAGGAATTCGAAGTTCCTCCTCATCTCCTGCTTCTATTACCATTTCTTCACGCTTAATCGGAACTGTGATCGTTTTCTGTTCTTCGACGACTTCTTTATGAATCTTTACTTCACCCGTTTGTACTCGTTCTTTTTTAATATCCAGCTGCTCTTCTCGTAATTGAAGTGTTTGTTCTTTTTTTTCATTAGTGGGGTTGTTGACTTTCCTACTCGCATACATTGTATAACTAATACCGCCGGCGATTGCTCCAATAATGATTCCTGTTATGACTGTAAAACCTGTTACCCAACCGATTATGCTACCAATTATCGCACCAATAATTATATATGTCCCCATTGGACCTCCTAAAGTTATTTTTGTAAAAGGATAGAAAGAAACCTATTTAACTAGGAGTTAAATAGGCAGGGAACGATTAGTCCTCTTTGATAATATCAGCATTGCCGTGCGATTCTACATCTGCAACTTCTTTACGAAGTACGTCGCGAACTTGTTCTGTTTCCTCAACTGAACGTTTATGTGCGGAGACTTCACCAGTGACAACCGTATGCTTTTCTACATCAATTTTTTCAGCAGTTACTGGAATGTGAACCGTTTCTTCTTCGGTAATTGGCTCATCTGTTGGTTCGTGGTCAACAGCACTTTGTTCAATAACGACTTGATCATGTGAAACAGGGACATTCACTGTTTGTTCTTCCTCAACAATATCTTTATGAAGTGTCACATCACCTGTCTCCACCCGATGTTTGTCGATATCTAATTCTTCCTCACGAAGATCAAGATGTGCGTCTTCTGCTGCAAATTCTGTATCTGCAGTGCGATTTACTTTTCGATTATCCTTTTTCGTTTTTTCTTCGTTAAAAAAATCAAAAAAGCCCATGCGAAAGCCTCCTAAGGGATGTTTTTAGATCATACAAGTAGTAATATTACCTGTGGGAGTAAAAATATGTGAAGGAATTTTGGTGCCTTCTTTCTGGTTTATGTGTTCGATCCCTTCGTGTAAAGCTTCATACCAATTTTTTGTACAAGATGTAAAATAAGTCTGTGAAATATTGTACTTAAACAGGTGCGTTAATCCAAAAAGGATTAGCGTTTTTTTGTTGAAGATATTGTCCGAAAGAAGCAGAATACTTAAAGAATAAACAGGATTTTTGTGGTGAAATGCAATTAACATATCCTCGCCCCTATAAAGAATTAATTTAGAAATTAATTCTTTATACTTTTTTTATACTTTTCTAGTCAAATTATTTATATCTGGCACTTATTCTTAACACATCAACATCGAAAGGGATGATTATTATGTCGGAGACAATTCTTAAAGCAACCAATATTTCAAAAATATATGGAAACTACAAAGCACTTGATAAAGTATCGATCGAAATAAAAAGAGGGATGATTTACGGTTTAATCGGGGAAAATGGCGCAGGAAAATCGACATTTATGCGTGCCATAATGGGGTTAATCACAACCGATGAGGGTGACATCGAGCTGTTTGGGGAAAGTGGCACGAAGGGATTACAACGGGCAAGAAGAAAAATGGGGCAATCCATCGAAACGCCGGCACTTTATCCAGAATTAACGGCTCGAGAGAATCTCAGAGTACAAGCAGCAAATGGTGGTGTAAGCGAGCGAGAGATTGATGATCTACTTCGCTTAATGAGCCTCGGGGATACAGGTAAGAAGAAAGCGAAGAACTTCTCATTAGGAATGCGCCAACGTTTAGCGATTGCATCAACCCTTATTACAAACCCTGAGTTTTTAATCTTAGACGAGCCGACAAACGGTCTCGATCCGTCAGGAATTGTTGAAATGCGTGAAATGATTCAACGATTGGTGACAGAACGCGGTATGACCGTCTTGCTTTCTAGTCATCTTCTTGATGAACTTTCTCAGATTGCTACACATTACGGCATTTTGCACGATGGAAAACTCATTCGTGAACTTTCAAAAGAGAAGTTAGCACGTGAAACTCGTCAATACATTGAATTAGAAACATCTGAAGTTCAAAAAGCAGTCGTCGTACTAGACGAATTAGGGATAAGAGATTATGAAGTCATCAATGGAACGGAAATCAACATCTACGAACACTTAGATGACGTATCTACAATCAACCGTTCATTAGTTTTATCTAACGTGAACGTTTCGCGAATTGGTACAACTAGACAAAAACTCGAAGATTATTTCTTACAATTAATAGGAGGAAACCGCCATGCTTAATCTTTTAACAGCTGAAAGAATTAAATTATTTCGAAGTAAAAAGCTTTGGATTGTCCTTGGCATTTTATCGTTGCTTCCTATCATTCAAGTCATGAATAGCAATATGACCGTGCATTATGGAACAGAACTTGTCCAGGCCATTGATACAGTCGTCAATGGAGCGACAGGTATTCTGATGATGGAGAAAAATGGATTAGCCATTTTGCTTGTCATGAGTACTTTTATCAATTTCTTTATTGGTGAAGAATTTCAAAATGGGACGATTCGAAATGCATTGTCATTAGGCCGTAGCCGTACACATTATTATCTGTCAAAATTATTGATAGCCGCACTCCTTACCCTTGTTGGTGTCTTCATATTGACCGCACTTGGCATGATCAGCTTTTCAGTAGTATTTGGTTTTGGAGAAGTTGCTGAGATTAGTCATTACTTCACATTTGCTATAAAAACATTTAGTACTCTATATTTATTAATTTTGGCAAACATATCTATCTATGTGATGATTAGTTTTTTAACAAAAAATATTGGAATTTCACTTATTTGGAGTTTTCTCTATACAATTGGGACAGGGTTTGGGGCTGGAATTTTTCAACAAACTCAACATTTTAAACAGGTGACATTCTGGTTTACGGAATCATTCTTGTTTTATTCAGATTTCGCAAAACCGGCGGATATTGCTAGATTTCCTGAGATGGTATTGGTCAGTCTGATTACAATCGTGTTATCATCAACCTTAGGAATCCTTCTGTTTAAACGAACAGACATAAAGTAGGTCGATAAATAATATGACAACAATATTAATCATTGAAGATGATAGTGCAATTCATTCACTCATAAAAGAAACATTAGATTTGAATGGTTTTAAGACACTTAATGCATACTCAGGGACTGAAGGGAAATTACTATTTGAACATAGTCAAGTAGATTTAGTTCTTTTAGATTTGATGCTTCCGGGGATGAATGGAGAAGAATTTCTTCAAGAAATTCGGCGTAACACAACAGTTCCTGTTATTGTGATATCAGCTAAAAATGATCAAAAATCGAAATTGGAGCTTTTGACGAATGGGGCAGATGATTATATCACAAAACCTTTTGATGTGAAGGAACTACTTGCAAGAATTCACATTCAATTACGTCATGCAACCAAGGCTATAGTCAGTAAGGTCAAAGAAATTCATTACAAGAATATCACCATAAATTTAGACACTCGTGAAGTAAAGATTAATAATCAAACTATTCATCTTACTGGACGTGAATATGCAATACTTCTGCTATTTTTAGAAAATCCCCAAAAAGTATTTAGTCGCGCAAATATTTATGAAAGTGTTTGGAATGAACCATATTTTGATAGTGACAAAACGATTAACATGCATATCAGTAATTTGAGAAATAAACTGAACTCGGATGATACAAATTACATTAAAACGGTATGGGGCATAGGCTTCAAATTTGATTAATGGAAGGGGTGTGAATGTTATGTGGGGATGGATATTTGTCTTCCTGGCATTGGCGCTTCTTTTTTATATTTACTTTTTAAAACGAGAACTACGGAAATTGAAACATGAGGTCAAAGGTCTTCCGACACGTGCCAGTTTTGGCAGTAGGCTGTCTCTTGATTTTCGTGAGAAGACTTTACTAGATTTGGTCGATGAATTGAATCTAATGATTGATGCTTTTGAAGATAAAAACCGTCAGGCAAGAAAGATGGAGGAGAATGTGAAGTTATCAATTGCTGGACTGTCTCATGACTTACGGACACCGCTCACATCTATCAACGGCTATGTGCAGCTCTTAAATGCGACCACGGATGAAACGAGGAGGGCCCACTATCTAACGATTATCGAACAGTCTGTAAAACGGCTGATTGAAATGACTGAACACTTTTATGATTTAGCACGTATCGAAACGAATCAAAAAGAAATAGCATTATCTGCTATTCCTCTATCTAATTTAATTGAAGAATTTTTCTTGTCGTTTTATGAACAATTTGAGGAAAAAAAAATTGAACTCCAATTTGCCGAACAAATAAATGATAGAAAAATTATTGCTGACAAATTAATGCTTACACGTGTTGTCCAAAATATCGTTCAAAATATACTTCGTTATGCGAAAAGTAAAGCCATTATCAGCTATGAGGCTGAAAAAAACACTCTTGTTTTAAACGTTAAAAATGACATTAAACGAGATAGTAAAGTTGCCATAGAAAAAGTTTTTATGCGTTTCTATACCGAAGTCAGCAGTAGAACCAACACGGAAGCAAGTGGGTTAGGCCTTTATCTGTCTAAAAAGTTAGTCGAAAAGATGAATGGGAAAATGGAAGCAGAGCTGCATGATAATTGGTTTATTCTTAAAATCTATCTTCCTATTAGTGGCAGTCAATTAGTGGAAGAAGAAATAAATTAGGACAACACATATTCCATATATCGAATATGTGTTGTCCTTTGATTATCAACTATTTCACTTATCTAACCTAAATATAACGAAAGGGAGACTTAATAGCTCGATATTTCACCTTTTGACCTATCAACTAAATAAACTAACCGTTTAGAAATTTAATCTGGAACAATTTGACCTCTAATTTCACCTGCTGGATTTTGTTCTGTATGAGCATTAACATAAGTTAATTCTTTTTCCATAAATTTTAATAAATCTTCAACAGTTTTTATTCCTACATTATTTCTAACAATATCATCATCTGTGATAATTCCTGTAATAACACCTCTTCTTGTTGTGATTCCATTTTGTTCTTCAAGAGTTTCTAAGTCAGCGCCAAACAGGAATACTACTACTGGGCCATTTTCACCACGCTTACCAAAGTGGATGTGTGCTTGAACAAAGTTATTAATGTTTTTAACTTCCAGTGCAAACTTTATCTTCGTTCTTTGTTTATTAGCAACAAATGTTGCAAAACCAAAAGCATTCGTTTCAACAGGAGGAACTTCGTTTTTACCTGATAATCTTGCTCTAAAGAATTTTAGAATGTTCATCACCTCTCTTGTATGCAATTTATAACAGTTTATGCAAGGTCGTTTTGGTTTGTATGGGTTTTACATGCAGTTGGACATGGAGAAATCGTCAGTCAGCAAATTTCTGATATTTCTAAAGCAATAGCAGAAGTTGAACAAAACGTAATAGCTGAAAAAAATAAAGGATAGTGAGAATACAAGTATGCTTCTTAATCCGCATCATTTTTTTCGATTTATGTGGGAGATTCCTTTTATATGGTATTTCTTTGGCTATACTGATGCTAAGTAAATGCTGTTGAAAAAAAGGTTGATGCAATGGAACAGATTACAAAGAGTCAATTATTTTCTTTAATGTTATTGTATGAAATTGGAAGTACGACATTGTTTGCATTAGGGATTGGTGCAAAACAAGATGCTTGGATTGTTGTTTTGATTGCTACTTTTATTGGTTTAGGTTTAGTGTGGATTTATACCGAGGTTCAAAAGCAATATCCTGATAAAAACTTGGCAGAAATATTACATACTCTGTTGGGGAAATGGCTTTCTATTCCGCTTATTCTCCTTTATGCTTTGTATTTTTTTTCAATTTCAAGCTTTAATTACTTTGAGTTTGGTGAAATTATTCGGACTACTTTCCTTATAAATACACCACAGCTTGTCGTCCTGGGAGTTTTTTTGTTTACGACGATTTATATGATTGCATTAGGGTTTGAGGTGATCGCAAGAACAGGTGAGATCGTAATGCCGATTCTTCTCATCTTTCTGGTGACCATTTATTTTTTAGCTAGTTTTTCGGGAGTACTTGATATTCAGGAATTACTTCCTGTTTTAGAAAATGGCATTAAACCTGTATTAAAAGAAGTCTACCTTGTAGTAAATTTTCCATTTGGAGAGAGCGTTGTATTCCTTATGTATTGGCATATGATAAATAAGAAAGAAGCTGTACGTAAAACCGCTTTACTCGTTGTTTGTATAACAGGAGTCATTCTTGTTCTTTCCGATTTGATCATGATAACGATATTGGGTCCAGAGTTGACTGCCAAATCGGAAATTCCGCTATTAAGAGTCCTTTTTAATATAAATATCGCTGACATTATTACAAATCTAGATATTATGGGTGTTATTATTATCTTTATTGGGGGCTTTTACAAGACTCTTCTTAACTTTTATGGAGCTGTCTTAGCTGTTTCGACCATATTTAAGATGAAAAATAAAAAATGGATCACAATCATTATGGGGATTGGTCTGATCGTTTATTCGACGACCTATTTTGAAAGTATCTCCTTTCACAGATGGGTAGGTTTTGAATTCCACGCAACATATATACATGGAATTTTTAGTTCTATGCCTATTCTATTTTTACTGATGATTTGGGTGAAAAATAAAACAAAGAATCTATAATATGATAAAGGTGAAAGCTATGACAAATTTACAACCATTATTTGAAGCCGGTATTGTACCAAGCATCCTTATACTTGGAGGATCGCTATATATCGGGATTCTCTTATTCATGAACGTGTTTTATACCATTATTTATTTTATCAAGCGTATTGTAAATAAATCTATGTCTTAATCAATTAATTTTAAAGGTGAGGAACACTGAAAGCGACTTGACCATATCCTGAGGCGGCGTTTGTCAACAGTCTGAGCGATGGCTTCTAAAAGAGCATCGCTTTTTTCAATTAATGGGATAGGTTCCTATTAAATAGTATTTCTTTGGCTATACTGATGCTGTAAATACTGTTGAAAAAAGGTTGATGTAATGGAACAGATTACAAAGAGTCAATTATTTTCTTTAATGTTATTGTATGAAATTGGAAGTACGACATTGTTTGCATTAGGGATTGGTGCAAAACAAGATGCTTGGATTGTGGTTTTGATTGCTACATTTATTGGTTTAGGTTTAGTGTGGGTATATACCGAGGTTCAAAAGCAATATCCTGATAAAAACTTGGCAGAAATATTACATACTCTGTTGGGGAAATGGCTTTCTGTCCCTCTTATTCTCCTTTATGCTTTGTATTTTTTTTCAAGTTCAAGCTTTAATTACTTTGAGTTTGGTGAAATTATTCGGACTACTTTCCTTATAAATACACCACAGCTTGTCGTCCTTGGAGTTTTTTTGTTTACGATGATTTATATGATTGCTTTAGGGTTTGAGGTGATCGCAAGAACAGGTGAGATCGTAATGCCGATTCTTCTCATCTTTCTGGTGACAATTTATTTTTTAGCTAGTTTTTCGGGAGTACTTGATATTCAGGAAATATCTCCTGTTTTAGAAAACGGAATAAAACCTGTTTTAAAAGAAGTCTACCCTGTAGTAAATTTTCCATTTGGTGAGAGCGTTGTTTTCCTAATGTATTGGCATATAGTGAAAAAAAAAGAAGTCGTACGTAAAACAGCTTTACTCGTTGTTTGTATGACTGGAGTCATTCTTGTTCTTTCCGATTTGATTATGATAACGATATTGGGTCCAGAGTTGACGGCTAAATCTGAAATTCCACTACTAAGGGTCCTTTTTAATATAAATATCGCTGACATTATTACAAATCTAGATATTATGGGGGTTATTATTATCTTTATTGGAGGCTTTTACAAGACTCTTCTTAACTTTTATGGAGCTGTCTTAGCTGTTTCCACCTTATTTAGGATGAAAAATAAAAGATGGATCACAATCATTATGGGGATTGGTCTGATCGTTTATTCGACGACCTATTATGAAAGTATCTCCTTTCACAGATGGGTAGGTTTTGAATTCAATGCAACATATATACATGGAATTTTTAGTTCTATGCCTATTCTATTTTTACTGATGATTTGGGTGAAAAATAAAACAAAGAATCTATAATATGATAAAGGTGAAAGCTATGATAAATTTACAATCATTATTTGAAGCGGGTATTGTACCAAGCATCCTTATACTTGGAGGATCGCTATATATCGCGATCCTCTTATTCATGAACGTTTTTTATGTCATTATTTATTTAATCAAACGAATTTTCAAAAAATCTATGCCTTAATCTATCGATTTCAAAGGTTCTTGTAAAAGTTCGCGAGCACTGATCTCTGCCTTAACCTTCACTTTGACATCCACATTTTGAAATTGGTCCTTCGACCAGGCTTCTTTTATTTCCTTCCATTTCTTTGAATCCTTTTTATTTAATCTAGTGCCAAAACCGAAAATGTCTGAATTGAAATCTTCTTGTGCTTTTTCAACTACCTCATAAACTTCACTTTCTATTTTTTTTTCTAGTTCTTTTTCTAATCGTTTTAAATAGTCGTACTGTTCTTTTCTCGTTTTCAGTGTTCCTGAACCCTGTTGTTCAACAAGGATTCCAGCTGACTTAATATCAATCGTAAAGGAGATTTTATCTCCCTTGATTTCAGGCTTTATCTTCGAACTTGCTTCTCTAATTTCAATCGAAACAAGTTTTTTATCATCTAGTAAGGAGGGAATGGAAAGAATCCCGCTTTTTACTTCACCAACGACCCAATTATACCCGCGAGCTTCTGCTTCATTAAGAAATCCGACTAACTTGTCTTCCTTTATTACGGCTCCTCCTGATAATCTAGCTCTTAAAGATGATTGTCCAAAACTTTCTCTATTATTGTTGGTGGATTTTTCTGTCATTTCTAACGTTCCAATAACGGGTTCAATTCCGCTCTTTAACGTTTTTTTATAATAATCATTCAATTTTATCACGGCGACATCAAAATTTAATTCCGTGTTTTCATGCATACTTTCAATTGAGTTTGCCGGAACTTTTTCAATTCCCTGCTTCCTTACATTAATAAGAATATCTCTTGCTTGAGTACCTTTTGTCACACAAAGCCAAATATATCCCCGGCCTTCTTTCCCTCTTGTAATCCCATCAAGAACAGGTAATATACCTTCTTTCGCTAACTCTTCCCCAATAATAATGACTTTATTATGTGCATAAAAATTCTTACGATCAAATTCTTGATTAATATCTCGGAATGCTTTAAAAACGGTATCTGCCTTCGATGATTCTATTTGAATAGCTGATGCTGTTCCACCTCCATCAGGCTTTAATCCAGATGGATCGACTACCTGGGAGGTGAAAAGAATTTCACCTGTGTCAGGATCCCGATCAACCCCAATTGCGCTGACGATACCAATTTCCTTCAGTTCAATTCGATCCCAGCACCCTGTTAACAAAAACAAACAACATAAAATAAAAAAAACACGTTTCACGTTTCTTCACTTCCATTATCCCGCTTTGGAGGTTGAGGCTTTTGATCTGAACCTTCCCGATATGCGTCATGCTTCCAAGTAATGGTTTGAGGTCTTCTATCCATTTTCCAAAGCGGGGCTCTTATTAAGGTATCCTTCCACTCTCTAAAAATAATAGGAGCATGGGGCGCTAAATATGGTGTACCAAAAGAACGCAGTGAACACATATGAGCTAGAATAATTAAAAATCCGATTAACACTCCATATAAACCGAGGGTGCCTGCTAGTAACACGAAGAATAATCGTGATAATACGACAGCATCGTTTATGGCAGGTACAATAAATCCTGAAATTCCTGTCAATGCCATCGCAATGACCATTGGTGCGCTAACAAGTCCTGCTTGAACAGCTCCTTCACCAATGACTAATGCCCCAACAATGGAGATAGCTGAACCTACTGGTCTTGGTAACCGAACTCCGGCTTCTCTCAGAATTTCAAAAGCTGTACCAATTAACAATGTTTCAAGTAAAACCGGAAATGGAACAGCTTCTTCAGCAGCTGCCATTGAATTTAATAACACCGTTGGAATCATGGCATGGTGATAAGTTGTAAGGGCAACATAAAATGCAGGTGTTGTGACAGTAAGAAATAAGGCAAGCAGCCTTAATAATCGAATAGCAGATGCAAAATATGGACGAGAATAATAATCTTCACTCACTTGAAAGTTTTCGACAAACATATAGGGTACCGTTAAGACAAATGGGGTACCATCGCATACGATGGCTACTTTTCCTTCTAATAATTTCGCCGCTATAATATCAGGTTTTTCACTATTTCCAACGGTAGGAAAGATTGAAGTGGGATGGTCTTCTATGAGCTGTTCGATATATCCAGACTCTAAAATAGCATCGATATCAATTTTTCGTAATCTCGTTTTTACCTCTTGGACAACTTTCTTATTTGCAATACCTTCAATATAGCCAATACGAATTTTCGTTTGAGTCTGCTTCCCAAGTGTGAATTTCTCGAAAAAAAGGTTCGGATTAATAATTTTTCTGCGAATTAATCCTGTATTTACTTCAACATTTTCAGTAAAACCTTCTCTTGGTCCTCTTACAACCGACTCTGTGTCAGGTTCTGTGACATTCCTCATCGGGTACCCTTGTGCTTCTATGAGAAACACGGTGTCGGATCCTTCTATGAATAAGGCTACTTTTCCTGATAGTATGTTCTTTGCTACTTCTTGTATCGACGAGTTTTCCGAAATACCCCCAACATCCAATACATTTTTCTTCACAATCGCTGGGATGCTATCTTCCCTTTGATCATTCTTGAAATTCAGTTCTTGCAAGGGTTTTACAACAAATTCGTTAATATAGTCACTATTTGAAAGTGTAGAGAAGTAGCAAATAAAGACCTTTACGGGCTTCATAATAAATGCCTCAAACTCTCTAAAAACAACGTCATCATTTATTTCGAATAGTTTCCTTACTGTATTGATATTGTTCTCAATATTTACTCCAAACGTTTGATATACCGACTCATCCTTTGGTTTAGGAGCGAATACGCTTGATTTTTTCTTTTTAGGATGAAAACGAAAGGCTTTAAACATACCAATCACCTACAAAAACTTGACTTACAAGCTAGTATTTGTCAGATTGAGAAAATTTATCCCACTCTTAACGTGCAGTAAGACTCCCACTTCAAGAATAAAGAGAAACAAAGAAGGTAAGCGGGGGATAACTGCCCGTAAAGGTCCGATAAGTTTCGCTAACCAACAGTGGGGGATGAAGAAAACCCCCACTGTTGGAAGTCTCACTTTTTCAAAAATATGTTAATGTAAGAAATTTTTTGTTAGGGAAATAATGCATATTTTCTGCAAAGTCTTTTGTTATTTTAATGATAGGAAGCAATGTAAATAAAAGGAGGAATAGTATGAAACGTAAAATTGGTTTAGGATTTTTGACAGGTTTATTGACCATTGCTTTAGCTGCATGTACTGGCAATAGTAATGAAACGGCTGATGAAAGGAAAGACATAAGTTCACATTCTGAAGAAAGTATGGAAATGGATCATTCTGAGATGCATCATTCAGGGTCTGGTGAAGTTCCAGAAGGGTTAAAAGAAGAAGAAAATCCAACATATAAGGTCGGTAGCCAAGCAATCCTTGAAACAGATCATATGGAAGGAATGAAGGGTGCTGAAGCAACGATTGTAGGAGCGTATGATACAACTGTTTATGCTGTATCTTATACTCCAACGACTGGCGGGGAACGAGTCGAAAATCATAAATGGGTCATTCATAAAGAACTTGAAAATGCAGGAGATGAACCATTTGAGCCAGGTGAAGAGGTTGTGTTAAACGCCGATCACATGAAAGGGATGAAGGGGGCAACTGCTGTCATTGATTCAGCTCATGATATGACAGTTTACATGGTTGATTACACTTCAACAACAGATGGAGAAGAAGTAAAAAATCATAAATGGGTGACTGAAAGTGAATTGTCGCCTAAACAAGATTAAAAAAAGTGTTTAAGAGAAAAGAGCTTGGATTCAAGCTCTTTTCTTA
>NZ_JBZFLI010000037.1:0-13141 GCF_058315175.1 Metabacillus sp. RB-C-LZQ-3-1
GGGGTACGACCGAGGTACTTGTAAAAAAGGGTCATAGCATGGATTTTTTTTACATTTACAACCCTTTTTACTCTGTAGGGTAGGGTGGGGTCAGAAAAGTGCGGTTGTTGGTAGGATCCTAATAGGGGTAGTGTCATTGTCGCTACTCCTATTAAGGAATACTTAAACTAAATCACAAATTAATAAGAAGAAACACATCTTAAAAAATGAGCATTGAACCTTTGCATAATAAGCAAAAGTCCTTTAAAATTTGTTAGCCGGGTAGAAAATGCTATAATGCTCTTATAAAAAAGAATGGATGCAAAATAGTTTAGGTAAGTTCTAAAACGATTTCTTTTATTCTTCGACAAACAGGCCAGATTCGTAATTTCTCAAGAGAATAATACAAGTCGCTGTAGGGGTTTTTGTGTTTTTTCACTTATGATCACTTTGATATACAAGACCTATTTCATCTCTCACTTTATCCAACACTTGTATCGTGGTGTATGAATTTTTATATGAGTTAGTATCAGACTCTGTTTTTCCTCGGTTGATTAATTCAATAAATTCTTTCACTTCGTAATACATAGCTGGATGAGATTGGTCGACTGTTAATTGTTCAACCGTGCCGTCAGTGTAGTGAATTTCTACTTTTTCAGCCGTATGAATCTTATCAATCATGATACTTCCTTTTTCGCCTTGAATTTCGCTTGGTAAATAAGAGTTCGTTATTTTGGAATACATCACAATCGCATCTTTATCATCATATTTTAAGATGACGCTACCTTCACCATCCACACCCGAATCAAGCATAATGCCAGTTGCCTTCACTTCTTTTGGTTCACCAAATAATGTAATAAGTGGATACAAACAATAGACACCAAGGTCCATTAATGAACCGTTCGCAAACTTTGGATTGAAGGCATTAAGGACAATTCCTTCTTTGTATTTATCATAACGAGATGAATACTGACAATAGCTTGCAAAGTATCTACGGATAGGACCAATTTTATGTAAATTATCTTGAATGACCTTGAAGTTTGGAAGTAAGGTTGATTTCATTGCTTCCATTAATAGGGCGTTATGATCTTTTGCGGCTTGAATCATCCTCGCTACTTCGGTTGCATTAACAGCCAGTGGCTTTTCACATAACACATGTTTGCCATTTTGCAAAAATAAAATAGCTTGTTCTGCGTGATATGAATTGGGAGTAGCAATGTACACCGCGTCAATTTCTTGACTAACTGCCATTTCTTTTAGGTTTGTAAATATTTTTGTTACTCCATATTTACTTGCAAATTCTTCTGCTCTACTAATCGTGCGAGAATAAACAGCAGTTAGTTTAAAATCTTCTACATCATTTGCTGCTTCAAGTAATCTTTCTGTAATCCAATTAGTACCGATTACGCCGAATCGAACCATTTATTCAACCTCATTCCTTTGTTTTATAAAACGAAGAGTTTTGTTTACTACACTTATGAAGCGTTTTTCATCGCCAATAGGATTTTATTTTCCCATAAAAAAACTTATATAGACATGGGGCCTACCAGTGAAATATTGGTGATAACCCAAATAGGGCTCATACTGTGAGTGATGGCTAAATTCTTGGCTGTGCCCCACCCAATAATGATCTCTGATCCGGCCATAGAAGGGACTGAATCAGAGGCTATTTTTTCTTTCCTGTATGGACTGTGTTATTTGTAATATGCAGTAAAGACCGCAATTCATAAAAGAAATAAATGCGGTCTTTACGATGTTTCCATATTTTTTAAAGTGTACTCTATTCGAGATTGGCATGTTTGCCGTACATTTTAGTAGAGTCTAAGCCTTTTTTTTCCATAAAACGCAAGATCAATGCATCATAAAATAATAACATCGTTTGCTCAAAAAGTGACCCCATTGGTTGTATGGTCTTATATTCACTTTCAGATTGATCTTTCGGTGATCCAGGCAATTTAATGATAATATCAGCTAATTTTCCAATCGTGGAGTCAGGGGAAATCGTTACAGCTGCGACCGTCCCACCTAAACTTTTTGCTTTTTCAGCGATTGAAACCAAGGTTTTCGTTTCACCTGAACCTGAACCGATGATCAACAAATCACCTTTTTCTAAATTTGCTGTTACAGTTTCACCGACTACATAAGCATCGATCCCCATGTGCATCATTCTCATCACGAAAGATTTGCCCATAAATCCAGATCTGCCCGCACCTGCAACAAAGATTTTTTTGGATTCCAGAATCTTATTAACCAACTTCTCTGCTTCTTCGTCAGAGATTAAGTCGACTGTCCGACTTAATTCTTGAACGACTTCAGCTAAATATTGAGTAGTTTTCATAGTTATAATTAACCTTGTTTAATTAATTCTTGCATTTTAGCTGCAACTGCTTTTTTATCGTCTTTGCTTGTGATACCGCCACCTACGATGACAAGATCTGGTTGTACTTTAATCACATCTGGAAGTGTTTCTAATTTGATTCCGCCTGCAATAGCAGTTTTCGCATTTTTTACAACGCTCTTAATGGTTGCAAGGTCTTCGAAAGAATTTTTTCCTACAGCTTGAAGGTCATAACCTGTGTGAACGCAGATATAATCTACTCCTAGTTCATCCAGTTCTTTCGCACGACCTTCAATGTCTTTAACTGCGATCATATCAGCAAGGATTTGTTTACCTTGTTTTTTTGCTTCTTCTACAGCACCTTTAATGGACTCGTCTTCAGCTGTACCAAGAATGGTGATGATGTCAGCGCCTGCTGCAGATGCTTGGCTAACTTCATATCCAGCTGCATCCATGATTTTAAGGTCAGCTAATACAGTTAAGTTAGGGAAGGCAGCTTTCACTTCCTTTACTGCTTTAAGGCCTTCATTAATCACAACCGGCGTGCCGATTTCTACAACATCTATATGATTTTCTACTTCTTTCACCAATTCAATGGCTCCTGGAATATCTACAAGATCTAATGCTAATTGTAATTTCATTTATTACTCGCTCCTTATATAATAGTATATTGTGCCGTATAGCTTTCTTTTGCACAGTGTTATTGTATCCAATTGATAGCTATTTACTAACGGTATGATACTCAGTATACTGGGTATGTTACTAAATTAAAAGTATGCACTTTTTTATCATATAGTAACAAAAAGTATACTATGGGACATAATAAGGGTTGGAGGTGAAATGAATGCCGAATCTTGGGGAAAAAGTGTTTAATTGTGAAAAAGAATTGACTCTTTCGATTATTGGTGGAAAATGGAAAATGTTGGTATTGTGGCATCTAGGAAAAGAAGGAACCAAACGTTTTGGTGAACTAAAGGCCCTCATGCCGGGTATCACTCAAAGAATGCTTGTTAATCAATTGCGCGAACTTGAAGACCATTTGATTGTTCATCGTGAAGTCTATCCTGTCGTTCCACCAAAAGTTGAATACTCACTCACTGAGTATGGAAGAAGTCTGATGCCTATTCTGGATGCTATGTATGACTGGGGTAAAGATTATATTGAGAATGTATTGGAAAAAGAAACAGAAAACAAATCGTCTATTCAGTAGAAAAAAGAGTTTCTCCTAGGGGTTCGAAAAAGTGTAAAAAAGTTCATATACTAACAAACCACGGTTAGCTATCTTAATAAAGATGCTGTCCGTGTTTTTTTATATCTCTACGTATTTAAAAGGTTGAAAAAACACAACATTTAAACACAACATTTAATAAAAGAATCAGTTACTAAAAAGCCAAGGGCAGCGAATCTTGTATAATCGCTGTCCTTGGCTTTTCACTCTTGGTATTGGATTCAAGTTTATAGTATTATTTTTAACACTATGTTATACCAATGTATCTATATGTTAATAAAGTGCGTACTTTCAAAAGTATAACATACGTAATATACTGATTTTGCTCAAGTAATAGCGAGCTTAAAGAATACTACCAAACCTTAAGGGAATACTGCTACAAGCATGGTGAGATGAAGTGAAACTTCATTTAATAATTTATACATGTTGTTGCTTTTTACGAAAGGAGAGATCCGCATGGAAAGGTTCAAAACTAAGCAGCGAAAAGTTTGTGAAAGATGTCTAATCATCACCATAAATAATGAAACCTGTCCAAAATGTGGACATTCTCAATTAAGAGATATCATTATTACCGGACAAGCTGGGAGAAATAAACGAAACTTACATCCAAAAGTAGGATAACGCAATAGCGAAAATCCTTGTTGTTTTGTAGGGGAAACGAAGAAAATCAGACATTTTTCTATTTGAAAATGCTTTGAAAAAGTGGAGGAATGAAAAGTGGATTCTATGACGTTTGTCTTATTTGGGGCAACTGGGGATTTAGCTAAGCGAAAAATCTACCCTGCCTTGTTTAATTTATATTTGAATCAAAAATTACCAGATTCTTTTTTGATCATTGGTGTAGGAATAGACGAAATGTCTGATGTTGATTTTCAAAACCATGTAACAGACTCGCTATACACTTTTTCTAGACACTTGATAAATGATAAATCCGAAAAACAAGAGTTTGTAAAGGCATTTCGTTATTGCCAGTTAGATTTCACGAATGCTGAAGGGTATAAGAAGTTAGTTGAAGTCGTTCAACAAAATGAAAAAGACCAGAGTATTGAAGAGAATCGAATGTTTTATCTTTCTGTTGCTCCTGAATTCTTTGATGTAATTGCTTTGAACATCAAGGAGAGTGGATTAGGCTCGACAAAAGGATGGAAACGATTAATGATCGAAAAACCATTTGGGCGTGATTTAAAATCTGCTCAAGATTTAAATGAAAAACTAAGCAAAGCTTTTGAAGAAGACGAAATTTTCAGGATTGACCATTATCTTGGAAAACCGATGGTTCAAAACCTTGAAGCTTTAGAATTTGCCAACCCTGTGCTGCAATCACTATGGAACAATCGGTATATTGCCAATGTGCAAATAACGGCTAGTGAAACGGTTGGTGTAGAAGAGAGAGCTAGTTATTATGAAAAAGCAGGGGCTATTCGTGATATGGTCCAAAATCATATGATGCAGCTGTTGATGATGACGGCCATGCATCAGCCAAAACAGATGAGCACGAACGATATCCGTACAGTGAAAAGAAAAGTTATGGACTCTCTTCGGCCTGTACAGAAAGATACTGTAGGTATCCACGTTGTTCGTGGTCAATATGGACCGGGGGAAATAAAGGGTAAACCTGTAGTCGGATATTTAGAAGAACCTGGAGTGAATGCTTCTTCCACAAACGATACATTTGTGGCTGCTCGTTTATGGATTGATAGTTCATTCTGGTATGGGGTGCCATTTTATATCCGGACAGGAAAAAGAATGAAGGAAAAGTCGACGCGGATTGTGATTGAATTCAAGAATCCAACGAAAAATGTGTATACTAACGAGAATCAATTTGCAGAACCCAATCTATTAGTTATCAAAGTAAGTCCAAATGAGGGTGTGTCGATGCAATTAAATAGCAAAAATTTAACAAATGGAAATTTGGAGCCGATAATTGTTGACTTCTCAGCAAGTACAAAAGACATACCAGAAGCTTATGAACTCTTAATATTCGATGCTCTGCGTGGGGACTCTACCTTCTTTGCTCATTGGGACGAAGTTGAATTATCTTGGAAATGGGTACAGCCCGTTTTAGAGGCGTTTGAGGAAAATGCCCTTCCACTCCACCTATATCAAGCCGGTTCGATGGGGCCACAAGCTGCTTCGCAATTATTGGAGGAGGATGGTTTTAAATGGTGGGAAACTAGGGGGGGAGTTTAATCCGCACCTCCCTGGAAGGCTATTGGTATGAAGAGAGCAAACCGAGGTTGGATTTGACAGATAATTGTTACGCGATTTACCCAAGGAACTTAAAGTATTTGTTGAATCCTTATGGTTCCATAAGGAGACCATGAAGAACAACAAATGGGTAGCATAATAATACACGCTATTTTTTGTAATTTAAAGGAGGAAACTCAAGTGAAAGTAGGATTAATTGGATTAGGGAAAATGGGTATGAACTTAGGAAAAAACTTAATTGACAATAAACACCGTGTAATGGCGTTTGATCTAAATACAAATACTATTGAAGAAATTAAAAAATATGGAGTTGAAGGAGCATCCAGTTTACAAGATCTTGTTCAATCATTAGAAAAGCCACGAGTTGTTTGGATAATGGTCCCACACTCCGTCGTTGATTCAGTTATTAGTGAAATCACACCATTTCTAAGTGAAGGAGATATCGTCATTGAAGCTGGTAATTCGCATTATAAGGAATCCATTCGTCGTTACGAACAGTTGAAGAAAGTTGGAGTGAGCTTTATGGATGCCGGTACTTCTGGGGGGATGGAAGGTGCTCGCTATGGTGCTTGTTATATGATTGGTGGAGATCCTGAAGCATGGAGCATTGTCGAGCCGATTTTTAGAGATACAGCTGTAGATAATGGGTATTTATATGCTGGGAAATCTGGTAGTGGCCACTTCTTAAAAATGGTCCACAATGGAATAGAATACGGAATGATGGCCGCCATTGGTGAAGGATTCGAAGTCCTGGAAAAAAGCGATTTCGATTTTGACTATGAAAAAGTGGCACGGGTGTGGAATAACGGTTCTGTCATCCGCTCATGGCTCATGGAATTGACAGAACGCGCATTTTCTAAAGATGCAAAATTAGATGAAATTAAGGGCATTATGCATTCTTCTGGGGAAGGGAAATGGACAGTTGAAACCGCTTTGGATCTTCAAACAGCTACCCCTGTTATCGCTATGTCTTTACTAATGCGTTACCGTTCATTAGACAATGATACATTTACAGGTAAAGTGGTAGCTTCCCTTCGTAATGAATTTGGCGGACATGCTGTGGAAAAATCATAAAGTCATCTGCTGTATATGTCTTTCGTTAAAATGAGCCGGAAATTCATTGGATTTTTAGTTTGGTATATCCCAAAAATTGGTAGATTTACTTAAGTCGTTGATAGTGCTAACTATGTTGATTGAAGCGGAAGGAGCGAGACTCCTCGAAAATGCATTCACATTTTCTCGTGCGGTGCCTATTCACGGATGATGATTCAACGTCCTGCGGGAAAAACATGACAAGGGAGACCCCGCAGCCGCACAGCGCCGAGGAGGCTCCCGGCTCGCCCGCGGAAAGCGAGCACCTGGAGCCAACAGACAAGTTTAACAGAGCCAAAAAAATAAAACAATATTGAGGTGTGACATCATGAACGTATTGGATGCAAAAATCATTAACACACAATATGGTTTAGAAACCTATTTAGACATGGTGAAGAATATCGAAGTAAAAGAACTCCATTCTCCATCAGATAATGAGCCCTTTTATGAAATAGTATTAGGGATAGAGTATTTTCTTCTAAGGGACGGAAAATATTATGATAGTGAAAGGAATTATTTTCGGATTCAAATGAGCGAAGATTTTAATTCAATCACGTTAAGAGAGACAGATACCGAAAGTTTATTTGCTGTCAAAACCGAACACGAGAGAGACTCAACTAAGCTACTGGTTGGAGAATGGCTTATAAAAACCAATGCTTTCAAGCAAGTAATAAGTGAACTGATCCAACAAAAGAAAATGGAGAATGTTCAAAATGAGGGAGACACTCGAAAAGTATTAGGAACGATAAGATTCTTGGAAATATTACTTGAAATCAAAACAGAAGACATACTAAGTGCCGATGTAGAGAGGGACCATTGAGTTTTCTTAATACTAACTATCTTTTAATGTACGCTATTGATAATTACACGGTCCCACTAAGGATTTCTCAAAATTGAAAAGGGGGAGTTTAAATGTGTTTTTAAAAACTTCCCTTATATACTGTAGAAAAGGAGAATGCACTAACATGAAACGTTTTACTATGCCGAGAGATCTTTTTTACGGAGAAGGATCTCCGATTGAAGCAGCTAAGCTAAATTTGATTGAAAGGGGAAGTAATGTATGACTATTTCGTTTGATTACTCCAATGCATTAGCATTTATGAAAAAGAGTGAAGTAGATAATCTAAGTGAATTTGTAAAAGTGGCTCATAAAATGCTACATGAAAAAACAGGCCCCGGCTCTGATTATCTTGGTTGGGTCGATTTGCCACTAAACTATGATAAGAGTGAATTTGAAAGAATTAAACAAGCTGCTGAAAGAATCAAGAAACATTCAGACGCAATGGTTGTAATTGGTATTGGTGGTTCGTATTTGGGTGCAAGATCAGCTATAGAAGCTTTGTCCCATAGCTTTCATAACCAAATGAACGATAAGACAAAAGTGTATTTTGCCGGTCACAATATCAGTTCTACTTATATATCTCATTTATTTGAACTATTAGAGGGGAAAGATATCTCTGTTAACGTCATTTCCAAATCAGGAACAACGACAGAGCCAGCCCTTGCTTTCCGTATTTTTCGTGACTATATGGAGAAAAAATACGGAAAAGAAGAGGCGAGAAAACGTATTTTTGCCACTACAGATCAGGAAAAAGGCGTATTAAAAAAGCTTGCGGACAAAGAAGGATATGAAACGTTTGTTATTCCGGATGATGTAGGTGGAAGGTATTCTGTGCTAACAGCAGTTGGTCTCTTACCAATTGCCGTAGCAGGACTTGATATTGATCATATGATGGAAGGGGCAGCAGCAGCAGCCCGTAAATACAACAATCCTGATTTATTGACAAATGAGAGCTATCAGTATGCTGCGGTCCGAAATGTACTCTACAATAAGGGAAAAGCAATTGAAGTGCTTGTTAACTATGAGCCCTCCCTTCACTACGTATCGGAATGGTGGAAGCAGCTGTTTGGGGAAAGTGAAGGAAAAGATCAAAAGGGGCTATTCCCTGCTTCCGTTGATTTTTCAACGGATTTGCATTCCATGGGGCAATATGTACAAGAAGGTCGACGAAACCTTTTAGAAACGGTTTTACAGATTAAGAAACCTCGAATTGAAGTGACTATTCAGGAGGATCCAGAAAATATTGATGGATTAAACTTCCTGGCAGGTAAGACGATGGATGAAGTCAACAAAAGTGCATTTCAGGGTACCCTTATGGCCCATATAGATGGAGAAGTACCTAATCTCGTGATTGAACTGGATGAAATGAATGAATACACTTACGGTGAGATGGTTTACTTTTTTGAGAAGGCATGTGGGATTAGTGGCCATCTATTAGGAGTTAACCCATTTGACCAGCCTGGAGTCGAAGCATACAAGAAGAATATGTTTGCTTTACTTGACAAACCTGGTTTTGAAGCAGAAAAAGCTACTCTCATGGAGCGTTTATCAAAATAATTATATCTGATTGGTTTTGTATTAATAAAAAGATTGTTACCAAAAACCATATTTTTTGTAACAATATTTATGAGAAATACTGATGCTTGATTTTACTAATTTTATAGGTTACCAAAAATAATTACCAAAAGTTTTACCAAATACTTTTACAAAAATGATGTCTCTTGTACAATTAGATTATTAAATTGTGCAGGAGGCTTCTTTATGATAATCGGTTATGCTCGAGTTTCGACAGTTGACCAAAATTTAGACCGACAAATTATATTACTTTCTGAGTACGGCTGTGAAAAAATGGTTCAAGAGAAATTTACTGGGACTACAAAGGATAGAGATGGACTTAACTCATTGCTAGATGTAATAAGGAAAGGTGATACCGTTGTAGTAGAAAGTATTTCACGCTTAGGGAGAAAAACACTTGATATTCTTTCTATTATTCAGCAATTCGAGGATACTGGTGTAAAGTTCGTTTCTATTAAGGAGAACATGGATACAAGAACATCAACGGGAAAAGCCATGTTTCAAATGATGTGTGTCATCGCAGAGTTAGAAAGAAATTTAATTGTAGAAAGAGTTAAAGAAGGGTTAGAAGCGAGTAAAAGAAGAGGAAAAAAACTAGGAAGGCCTAAAGTGGATCAAGGGAAAATTGAAATAGCCTTGAGGATGTATGACAGTAAAGAATACTCGGTAAAAGAAATTGTAGAAGGTACAAGACTTTCACAGGGATCATTATATCGAGCGATTAATAAAAGAAAACTAGTAGAAGCAAATTAATAATCTCTTATATTTTTAGGGAATTATGTGACGGACTAGGGCAGCTACTCTGTCACCACCCCCAACTTAATTTGAATGGAGTTGGTAATTTGGCATCTATAGAACGTACGGCTTATCCAAGATTTAAAAAACGTCCTACTTCAAAAGAACTTCGTGATGTTTACTCCCCTACACCTGAAGAAAACCAATTTGCGCATAAAGTTGCTAGAGGACCTGTTTCAGTTCTAAGTCTATTAGTTATGTTAAAGTCTTTCCAACGACTTGGTTACTTTCCTCGACCGAAAGATATTCCTGTAGAGATCATGATTCATATTCGGACCTGTTTGAATCTCTCTGCTAGTGTTGAACCGAATTACAATAGTAAATCAATTTACCGACATCAAAAAGCAATTAGAGATTACCTCAATGTACGTCCTTATGGAAAAGAAGCCTTACATATTGCAACTACTTCAATTTATAAGGCTACACAGGTAATGGACAATCCAGCCGATCTTATCAACGTATCCATTGAAATATTAATAAAAGAAAGGTGTGAATTACCTGCTTTTAGTACATTAGATCGATTGGCTCGTCGTATAAGAACATTAGTGAATCACCAGTTATTTAATTCAGTATTTTCAAAATTGACTCCTGAAATTGAGCGAAAATTAGATCAATTACTAGTTACTAAAAATGATAATCGGACTTCTGAATATAACTTATTAAAAGAAATTCCAAAAAGCGCAACACTTTCGCATATGAAAGAAATACAAAATAGGTTACTTCTGTTAACTGATTTTATAGAAGAAATTGATAGCTTACTAGAGGATATTCCAAATTTAAAAATTAAACACTTCGCTTTAGAAGCAAAAGCGCTTGATGCATCAGAATTAAAAGACTTTAATTTAGCTAAAAGATATATGCTGCTACTTTGTATGATTTATCGCTCAAAAATTTCAGCTATAGATAGTTTGGTAGAAATGTTTCTCAAAAGAGTCAGAACAATACATAACAAAGGCAAAGAGGAGCTAGAACTTCTTCGAGAAAAACATAGATCAAAAACTGAAAATCTTATATCTGTTTTGGCGGAAGTCCTGGATACCACAAGTATAAATGAGGACGATACCTTGACCGGTCAAAAAATAAAGGAGCTATTAGGAAAAAGAGGTGGTATCGACTCATTAAAAGAAGATTGCGAATCCATTTCATCATATAATGGCAATAACTACCTTCCTCTTTTATGGAAATTCTATAAAAGTCACAGGAAAACTCTTTTTAGATTGATTAGTATGATTGAAATAGATTCAACCACTCAGGATCAATCACTTTTAGAAGCCTTGCAATTTTTACGTGATCATGAGAACCGGAAAATTGAAAATCTACAAATCGATTTTGATCTTTCATTTGCTAGTGAACAGTGGAAAAAAACAATTTATGTTCCTAAAGAAAATAACTTAATACATCGTAAACACCTTGAAATCTGTATTTTTTCCTATCTTGCGAGCGAGTTAAAAACGGGAGACCTTTGTGTGAAAGGATCAGAAAATTTTGCCGATTACCGTGAACAGCTCCTTTCTTGGGATGAGTGTAAGCCTATGGTATCTGAATACTGTAAAGAACTCGGTTTTTCTTCAAATTCAGAAGATTTTGTTCAACAATTAAAGCACTGGCTAGAGGATACTGCACAAAAAGTAGATATAAGTTACCCTGATAACGGCCAGGTAATCATTAATGAAAATGGAGAACCCACGTTAAGAAAAATAATGAGAAAAGAACAACCTCAGACAAGTAAGGCGTTAGAGGCAGTTATTTCTCAACGGCTACCTGAACGAAATGTCTTAGATATTCTTTGTAATGTTGCACATTGGACAAAATGGACACGGCATTTTGGACCATTATCTGGTTCAGATCCTAAGATTGAAAATGCAATCGAACGTTATATCATTACTTCTTTTGGGTACGGATGTAATTTAGGACCAACACAGACTTCTAAGCACATGAAAAAGGCAGTAACCCCACACATGATTTCATTTGTAAATCGGCGACACATTAATGCATCTAAAATTGACGAAGCTATTCGTGACATTTTAAATCAATACAATCAATTTAGTTTACCTAAACTATGGGGTGATGGAAAATCGGCTGCTGCGGATGGAACAAAATTTGATCTCTACGAAGAAAACTTAATCTCTGAATACCACATTCGATACGGAGGTTATGGGGGGATTGCATATCATCATGTTTCAGATACTTATATTGCACTCTTTAGTCACTTCATTCCATGTGGAGTTTGGGAAGCAGTTTATATTATTGATGGTTTGCTGAAAAATAAATCAGACATTCAGCCCGATACGTTACATGCTGATACGCAAGGTCAATCAACGCCTGTTTTTGCACTTGCACATTTATTGGGGATTAATTTAATGCCTCGTATTCGAAATTGGAAGGATTTAAAATTTTACAGGGCTGATAAGGACACAAAATATCACCACATTGATCAGTTGTTTAGTGATACCGTTGACTGGGACCTAATTGAAACACACTGGCAAGATCTGCTCCAAGTGGTTCTTTCTATAAAAGCTGGTAAAATATTACCCTCTACACTACTTAGAAAACTAAGTAACTATAGTAGAAAAAACCGATTATATCAAGCTTTTAGGGAATTAGGAAGGATTGTAAGAACTGTATTTTTGCTTAAATATATTTCTGATATAAAACTAAGAGAGCAAATTGGTGCTAGTACAAACAAAGTCGAAGCATATAACGGCTTTTCCAAATGGCTATTTTTTGGTGGCGATGGGATCATTTCAGAAAATGATCCAGAAGAACAAGAAAAGCGAATTAAATATAATGATTTAGTTGCCAACGCAGTAATATTCCAAAATGTATGTGATATAACACTTATTTTGTGGGAACTTTCTAAAGAAGGCTATGTATTTTCAAAAGAAGATATTGTCATGCTTAGCCCTTATCTGACTAGGCATATAAAACGTTTCGGAGACTATATGATCGATTTAGAAAATATTCCACAACCAATCGAGGAAGATATTCCTGTATAGTATATAAGAAAGTAAAGAGCAAGAAAGGGTTATAAATGGTAAACAATACCATACTATGACCCTTTTTTACATGTATCTCGGTCGTACCC
>NZ_JBZFLI010000038.1:0-12857 GCF_058315175.1 Metabacillus sp. RB-C-LZQ-3-1
GTATGCTTTTATTATCGCGGGGTGGAGCACGAATGAATATGCTTCATCGAATCACTTCAGCTTACCGATTGAGCAGCATCTTGACTAAGCTTTCTGAAATCGGGACGGTCCAAATAGATAATAAGTAACAAAGTGCATAGAAATTATGATTTACCTTTTATCGTCGCGGGGTGGAGCAGTCTGGTAGCTCGTCGGGCTCATAACCCGAAGGTCGCAGGTTCAAATCCTGTCCCCGCAACCAATTATAATGTTTACACATCAAAAATAGTTTATGGTCCGGTAGTTCAGTTGGTTAGAATGCCTGCCTGTCACGCAGGAGGTCGCGGGTTCGAGTCCCGTCCGGACCGCCATATAATTGATTGCTTGCGAAACAAAGTTGTTTCGTTTTTTTATACATAAAAAATATAAATTGACAGCCTAGAAAAGATTCGAGGTAGTGGTCAATTTTAAGTATGTAGAGTATAAGGGCACATCGCCTCTGCATTCGCGTTTCCAGGCTCGCCAATCGGCGAGTTTTCTTTATGTCTTTAGTTAATAGATATTGAACTATAATCTTACTAATACCACGATTAGATTAAATATGGTACGATAGAATGTGTCAAACTTGGTTAAACTAAGTAATAGTTTTTTGCGAAAAATTGCTTCCTTAGGAAATACTCCTAAGGTTTTTTCATAGGTCAAAATAATAGAATGTGGAGATCGAAATGGATGAATTTGATTTTATAAACAAAGTAAAACCAAATCGTACTTTTCAGCAAAATGTAAAAGTGGCTATTGGAGATGATGCAGCTATTTATGAATCATCTCAAGGTTATCAACAAGTAGTCTGTGTAGATACAATGGTTGAAGGTGTACATTTTCTTAGAGGTCTATCTTCCCCTTTTGAAGTAGGATACAAAGCTTTGGCTGTCAATATAAGTGACTTAGCTGCAATGGCAGCAACACCTCTTTATTATTTGGTTTCATTAGCTGTTCCTCCTAATTGGCATGAAAATGAACTTTTAGGAATTTATGAGGGAATGAGACAGTTATCAGGAGAATATAAAATGGATCTATTAGGTGGCGATACAGTTTCTACCACAGATAAACTCGTGATTACTGTTACAGTAATTGGAGAAGTGGAGCAGGGGCGAAGCACACTAAGAAGTAAAGCAAAGAAAGATGATATCGTCTTTGTAACGGGAACAATCGGTGATTCTGCTGCAGGTTTAGCTATTTTATTAGGCGAAGCTACTGTACATACTCAATCATTAAAAACATATTTAATCCAAAAGCATAAAATGCCAACTCCTCAAGTGAAAGTTGGAAGGATTGCGGGGAGATTAAACAGAGCATCATTAAACGATGTAAGTGATGGACTTGCAAGTGAATTAAATGAGATTGCTGAGGCAAGTGATGTTGGGATTACAATAGATGAACAGGCCCTTCCTATAAGCGGTGAACTCTTATCATTACAATCAAGCTATAATATCCAAAGCTGGGTTCTATATGGTGGAGAAGATTTCGAGCTAGTTGGGACGACTTCACAAGAGTCATGGGAGAAATTGAAACATGCTTGTGATGATATAGGCGTACAAGTGACAAAAATAGGGACAGTTCAATCTAATCATAAAGGAGTATTATTAAATACAAAGAATCAAGGCTATATAAAACTTGATAAACTAGGGTATAACCACTTTAAAAAATAAGTTAGGTGAGGAAAAGTGGAACAATATGAATTTATAACAAAAAGTACTGAAGATACAACAGCGATTGCAATATTCTTATCAAAGAAACTAAAAGAAAGAGATGTCATTACACTTGAAGGGGATTTGGGTGCTGGCAAAACAACTTTTACTAAAGGACTTGCGAAAGGTCTTGGAATAAGCAGAAATGTGAATAGCCCTACATTTACGATTATAAAAGAATATAAAGATGGCAGATTGCCCTTGTATCATATGGATGTGTACCGTGTTGAAGATGCTGATGAAGACCTTGGTTTTGATGAGTATTTTCATGGAAATGGGATAACTGTAGTGGAATGGGCTCATTTAATTGAAGATCAACTTCCAGATGAACGATTGGATATAAAGATTCTTTATGTGGATGATACGACTAGGAAAATTATTATGACACCTAAAGGGCCTCATTATGTTGAACTATGTAAGGAGTTAAATGATGAAAGCATTAGCAATAGACACAACGAATAATGTGCTTGGAATTGCCATTGTTGAAGAAAAGGCTGTTATTGGAGAATATATAACGAATTTAAAGAAGAATCATTCAGTTCGGGCAATGCCTGCTATTGAACGTCTCTTACATGATTGTGATCTAACACCGAAGGATATAGAGAAAGTAGTTGTTGCAACAGGACCGGGTTCATATACTGGTGTTCGTATAGGAGTTTCGATTGCAAAGACAATGGCATGGGCTCTTCAGGTTCCTATTGTAGGAGTATCTAGTTTAGAAATTTTAGCTGCAAATGGCCGGTATTTTGACGGACTTATTTCACCGATTTTTGATGCAAGACGAGGACAAGTCTATACAGGCTTATATCAATACGTTAATAATGAATTAACCACAGTTGAGAATGACCAAAATTTACTTTTAACTGATTGGGTGAGTAATTTATTAAAGAGGGATAATCGTATTTTATTTTTAGGAAATGATATTCATATCCACCAAGACACGATAATAGAAATGCTTGGAGATAAAGCCGCAATAGCAAATGTGGCATTACATAATCCAAGACCGAGCGAGTTAGGACTTATTGGTTTAACTAAAGAAGCAACAGATGTTCATCATCTTGTTCCGAATTATATCAGACTAGCTGAAGCTGAAGCCAAGTGGCTGGAGCAACAAAAGTAAGATGGTGGCTATAGTGGAAAATCAATTCACAATTAGGAAAATGAGAAAAGAGGACATTGACGAAGTATACCAAATTGAATGTCTATCCTTTTCTGCACCTTGGACAAAAGAGTCCTTATATTATGAATTAGAGCAAAATTTATTTGCAAAATATGTAGTCGTAGAACTTGAGGAACAAGTTATTGGCTACTGTGGGCTATGGGTCATTATGGACGATGCCCAGATCACCAATATTGCCGTTCATCCTGATTATCGAGGACGAAAAATAGGTGAAGCCCTACTGAGATTTGCTATTCAATTAAGTAGGGAAATGAAAGCAAAAAGATTGTCATTAGAGGTAAGAGTATCAAATCATATTGCCCAATCTTTATACAAAAAAGCAGGGTTTGAACCTGGCGGCATAAGAAAAAATTATTATACGGATAATCAAGAAGATGCTTTAGTAATGTGGGTGAATTTAGTATGAGTCAAACTGATCAATATATATTAGGAATTGAAACTAGCTGTGATGAAACAGCTGCAGCCATTGTGAAGAATGGCCGAGAAATTGTAGCAAATGTTGTAGCATCTCAGATTGAGAGTCACAAGCGATTTGGTGGAGTTGTTCCAGAGATTGCCTCAAGGCATCATGTTGAGCAATTAACAGTTGTATTTGAGGAAGCGATGAATCAAGCTGAACTTTCATTTGATGATATTTCAGCTATTGCAGTAACAGAAGGACCCGGTTTAGTAGGAGCACTATTAACAGGAATAAATGCAGCAAAGGCTTTAGCTTTCTCACATTCTATTCCATTAATAGGTGTACATCATATTGCAGGGCATATTTATGCAAATCGTCTGGTCCAAGAATTAAGATTTCCTTTACTTGCTCTAGTCGTATCTGGCGGTCATACTGAATTGGTTTATATGAAGGAGCATGGAAGTTTCGAGGTAATTGGGGAAACTTTGGATGATGCTGCTGGTGAGGCTTATGATAAGGTAGCAAGAACAATTGGGCTTCCATATCCAGGAGGTCCTCATATTGATCGTTTAGCCCATGAGGGTCAGGCAAATATTGATCTACCTAGAGCATGGCTTGGTGAAGGATCCTTTGATTTTAGCTTCAGTGGTCTAAAATCAGCTGTTATCAATACACTACACAATGCTAAGCAAAAAGGGATTGAACTTGATCCAAAAGACGTAGCAGCAAGCTTTCAAGCAAGTGTTGTTGATGTATTGGTAACTAAAACTGCACAAGCTGTGGATAAGTATAAGGTAAAGCAATTACTATTAGCAGGTGGAGTAGCAGCGAATAAAGGCTTAAGGACAGCATTGGAAAAGGAATTTTTAAATAGAGAAGGTGTAGAGTTAATTATTCCACCATTATCCTTATGTACTGATAATGCGGCAATGATTGCCGCAGCAGGAAGTATTCTTTTTGAAAAAGGAGTTAGAAGTGATTTAGCGCTTAATGCTAATCCCGGCTTAGAGCTTAACTCTTATTAAATTTGAAAATGAAACAGAACCTGATCAGGTTCTGTTTTTTTAGGCTAAACCTTCAGCTTCTAGCCCCTCGAGGTCATATGCAAATATAGAATTGAAGACTAAAAACACCTTCTATTCTATATTTGCCCGAGGATGACCAAGGCGCTTGCACTTTCGTTCTGCTTTTTTCGACAAAATCATATTTCTCCACATCAATTTTAGTCATGTTCTGTAAATATCCTTAAAAAGGATGGTTATCCACAGGATGTTAACGATTTTTTGTAGAATTGTGTAAAAGGAGTGAAAATGCTGTCAAATCAGTAAAAAATCCTATGTGTATAACTTGGATAAATAAACATAAATTTGTGGATAATGTGTATAAGTCTGTTGATATGTTGAAAATAAAGGATTCAACATGTGGATAAAAGAGTGGATTGTGCATAACAAATTTTTAACTTATCTGAGACTCTATGAAATTTGTCGAAATATATTCCAGTGAATAAGAAAAACAGCGAAGACAAGTTCGCTGTTTTAGTGGAGCTGTTCCCATTCAGTCATTAGTTGCTCTAATTCTGAATTCAGTTGTTCATTTTCTGTGTTAATTTTTTGTACTTGCTCATGGTCCTGATAAACGGTTGGATCGCAAAGTAAAGCTTCATTCTCTTCAATTTTTTCTTCGAGCTTACTAATGCTTTGTTCAATTTCTTCAATTCTTCGTTGTTTTTGTCGTTCAAGCTTTTTGAGTTCTTTTTCCTGCTGGTAGTTTAGTTTTCCTTCTGATGCAGAATGACTGGTATTTTGCGAAACGTTCTTTTTCTCTTCTACTTCCAGTCGCTCAAGCTCTAATTTTTCTTCCTTCTTTGTTATAAAATAATCATAGTCACCTAAGTATTCAGTTATGTTATGACTTGATAGCTCAAATACTTTTGTGGCAATACGATTTATAAAATAACGGTCGTGAGAAACAAAAAGGATGGTACCTGGAAAATCAATTAAAGCATTCTCCAAAATTTCCTTACTATCTAAATCTAGATGGTTCGTCGGTTCGTCAAGAATGAGGAAATTGGCTTTTTGCAACATCAGCTTAGATAGGGCTAGCCTTGCTTTTTCTCCACCGCTTAAAGTTGAAACAGGCTTAAGTACATCATCACCTGAAAATAGGAAGTTTCCAAGCACGGTGCGAATTTCCTTTTCTGTTTTCTGTGGATATTCATCCCAAAGCTCGTCCAAAACTCGCTTATTTGACGTTAAATCAGCTTGCTGCTGATCATAATAACCAATTTGTACATGGGACCCTAATGAAAACGTACCTGTTAAGGCATCAAGCTTTTGAACAATGGACTTTAATAAAGTTGATTTCCCAATTCCATTTGGACCAACAAGTGCGATTGAATCTCCTCGAGAAATGGAAAACGAGATATTTGATATGATAGGGTTTTGTTTATCATATGAAACAGAGATATTTGTTGCTTTTAACACATCATTTCCACTTTGTCTATCAATATCAAATTGAAAGCTTGCAGACTTTTCATCTCCAAGGGGTTTAGTCATTAACTCCATTTTTTCTAACTTTTTTCTTCTGCTTTGTGCAAGTTTTGTCGTGGAGGCTCTAGCTAAGTTTTTCTGAATAAAGTCTTTAAGTTTAGCAACTTCCTCTTGTTGTCTTTCAAAGCTTTTTAATTCTTTTTCATAGTTTTCAGCTTTTTGGGTTAAATAATTACTATAATTTCCAATGTATTTAGTACTCGTATTTCTGCTGATTTCATAAACCTGTGTTACAATTTTATCCAGAAAATATCTGTCATGTGAAACAATCAATATAGCCCCTGGATAATTTTGCAGATATTGTTCTAACCAGGTTAATGTTTCTATGTCAAGATGGTTTGTAGGCTCATCCAAAATTAAGAGATCTGGTTTTGTTAATAACAATTTACCCAAGGCTAAGCGTGTTTTTTGGCCGCCACTTAAAGAGGATATTTTTGTTTCCGGATTAAAGCTGCTAAAACCTAATCCATGTAGAACGGAACGTATATCTGCTTCGTACTGATAACCGCCTTCCTCTTTAAATTTCACTTGTAATGTATCATATTCTTTTAAAAGTTGTTCAAACTTTTGAGCTTCACCACTGGGATCAACAGTCGACATGCGTTGTTCAAGATTCCGCATTTCTTCTTCCATTAATTTAAGATGCTTAAAAACTAAATTCATCTCATCCCATATGGATAATTGTGATTCCAGGCCGGTATCTTGTGCTAAGTAACCGATTGATACATCCTTAGGTTTAATGATTTCACCGGAATCATAGGACATCGCTCCAGAAATTATTTTTAAAAGTGTTGATTTACCAGCTCCATTGCGGCCAACGAGAGCAATTTTATCTCTAGTTTGTACTTCTAGCTTAATATTCGATAAAATAGGATCAGCACCAAAGTATTTACTAAGTTGATTTATTTGTAACAATATCATTGTTTTTCACCTCTACTAATGATTTAAGTGTAGCTTAATAAGGCACTTATAAGCAACAATGATAGATTTCTAAATGAAGGAATCTGAGGAAAAGCTCTTCATTTGGATGATAAGTGACAAAAGGTAGTGAGAACTTGAGGTAAAAGTACCTCATAGGAAATAGAAGGAACAAAAGTCAAAAATCATTCTCTAATTGTCACAATTACAAGACAGACAGAAGCAAAAAAATAGTGTATAGTCTAAGTATAAGGGGATTTGTATATGTCAGAGTTTACTCATTTCAATGAACAAGGCAGAGCAAAGATGGTTGATATTTCTGCTAAGGAAGAAACAGTTAGAACAGCTCAAGCTAGAACTAGCATAACTGTTACCGAAGAAGTTTATAAGCAAGTCATTCATCATGAGATTGGTAAAGGTGATGTTCTATCCGTTGCTCAGGTAGCTGGCATTATGGCGGCAAAACAAACATCAAACGTTATTCCGATGTGTCACCCAATTTCAATTAAAGGTGTAAATATTGAATTTGAATGGGAAGTTAAGGATCCTTCTTATACTTTATGTATTTCAGTAACTGTAAAAACGAAAGGAAGTACAGGTGTTGAAATGGAAGCGTTAACCGCTGCAAGCATTACAGCACTTACTGTTTATGACATGTGTAAAGCTGTTAATAAAGGTATGGTCATAGGGGAAACCTATTTAGTTGAAAAAACAGGTGGCAAAAGTGGTGATTTTTTAAGAAAAGAAAGATGACAACAAGCGTGAAAAAGGAGTAGCTGTTATTGTCAAAGTAACAAAATTTATATGTTTTGTACTTTAGTTGGATGGCTAGCTCAATGCCTAGACCCGAAGCACAGGACGTGCGAGTGCAGTTACCGTGACCGGACGCCGCGATTTTAACTGCCTCGAGGGCATAAGTCAATTTGAAAATTGAAGGCAAAGAACGACTTCTATTCCAAATCATCTTATGCCTGTCGGGGCTGATCAAGGCGCTTGCGCTTTTCTTAACAGATAAGAAAGTATAAAATTTTGTACTTAGTATAGGTGTCTAGCTCCAGCGCCTATCGTCTATCAAACTTCAGATCATCTCCCTACGATAAGTCAACATCGGTTCGCTTCGCTTACCGTGTTTCCTAAATCTTTAGTCGATGCTCCTCCAGTTTGTACGGCGATGACCAAGGCGCTTGCGCTTTTCTTAAGTGTTTGTGTGAATGTGAGGGATCAGATTGAATATAGACCAAACGAAAATACCGCAGGCAACAGCAAAGAGGTTGCCATTATATTACCGTTTTTTAAAAAATTTACATTCATCAGGAAAGCAGCGTGTATCATCAGCTGAGCTAAGCGATGCTGTAAAGGTAGATTCTGCTACGATTCGAAGAGATTTCTCATATTTTGGGGCGTTAGGAAAGAAAGGGTATGGTTATAATGTAAATTATTTGTTATCCTTTTTTAGAAAAACGTTAGATCAAGATGAAACAACAAAGGTTTGTTTAATAGGAGTAGGGAACTTAGGTACTGCTTTTTTACATTATAATTTTACGAAGAACAACAATACTGTTATTTCCTTAGCATTTGATGTCGCACAAGATAAGGTGGGGACAGAAATTGGTGGAGTTCCTGTTTTTCATTTAGATGATCTTGAGAAACAGCTTCCTGATGATGTGACAGTCGCTATTTTAACAGTACCAGCAGCGGTTGCACAATCAATTACCGATCGCTTAGTCGCAAAGGGAATTAAAGGAATTCTTAATTTTACACCCGCGCGAATCAATGTTCCTGATGAAATAAGGATTCATCATATTGATTTAGCAGTCGAACTTCAATCACTTGTTTACTTTTTAAAGCATTATCCAAATGATGAAAAATAATAATAGACAAAGGAGATGGATTCAATGCCATCAGTAGGAATCGGAAGCCTTTTATTAATCGTTTTTGTTGCGCTACTTATTTTTGGACCAAAGAAGTTGCCACAGCTAGGAAAAGCAGCAGGTAATACATTACGAGAGTTTAAAAATGCTACGAAAGGTTTAGCGGATGATGATGACGATGATCAAGATGCTAAGCAAAAGAATAAGGAAGAAGTCAAGTAAGATAGGATGAAACCCGATATGAGACAAGATGAAATGTCGGTCATTGAACATATAACAGAGCTGAGAAAACGACTCGTCATTGTTGTCGTTTTCTTTTTCTTAGCTGTTATTGCTGGTTTTCTGCTTTCAGGACCGATCATTATATATTTACAGCATACCGACGAAGCAAAGGCATTAACATTAAATGCATTTAATCTTACAGACCCATTAATGGTCTACATGAAATTTGCATTTATTATTGCGTTTGTTATAACTTCGCCAATCATTTTATATCAGCTTTGGTCTTTTGTAAGCCCTGGCTTATATGAAAAAGAAAGAAAAGTAACCTTAAGCTACATACCAATTTCAGTTTTCCTGTTTTTATTAGGCGTGGCCTTCTCATACTTTATTCTTTTTCCATTTGTCATAGATTTTATGGAAAGAATATCAAATAAATTGGATGTAAACCAAGTAATTGGAATCAATGAATACTTTTCTTTTTTAATCCAACTAACTCTTCCGTTTGGGTTGCTCTTTCAGTTACCAGTTGTAATTATGTTTTTAACAAGATTAGGAATCGTCACACCGATGTTTTTATCAAAAGTACGAAAATATGCTTATTTTGTACTGTTAGTGATCGCAGCACTTATTACACCGCCTGAATTAGCTTCACACTTAATGGTATCTATACCTCTATTTATTTTATATGAAATTAGTATTTGGGTTTCAAGAGCAACATATCGGAAGTCACAAAAATTGAGATTTGAAGAAGAAAACAAAAAATGAGACTGTTCATAGTCTCATTTTTTTATGTTCATCTTTTTGATTTTTCTAGATAAAATAAACATTCTAATGGCTACTCCAATATCGAATGTTGCAATCAGCATCAATAAAATTGTTGGAAAGGTAAAAATACCATCTCTTGCACTGTTAATCGCTAAATAGATAAAAAGTAACCCCATGATCAAATAAAAAATAGCCATGGAAATAGGGTTTGTTCTCATTTTAAAAAGCCCCCAATAATTACTTGCATCTGTTCTAATTGTTCCATTTGCTGCATGATTCTTTCAATATCCTCTCGAAAAACAGTTTGAATGATCACAACCATTGTGTTCATTGAAACATGTGCGAAGATGGGAACGAGAATACGTTTTGTTTTAACATATAGAAAAGCAAAGGTAAAGCCCATTGCTCCATACAACAATACATGCTGTGGTTCACCATGCAGGAGAGAAAAAATGAGAGAACTGATCAATGCCGCAATGAAAAAATTTGTTCTTGTATATAATACGCCAAAAAGGATTTTTCGGAATATAATTTCTTCGAGTATTGGGCCTATTATGGAAGTCACAAGCATGACCAAAGGAAAAAGCTCAATCAAGTTTACAATTCTCTGGGTATTTTCAGAACCGGGATCTACACCAAATACATTGACCTCAATATTTGCAGCAAGACCTTGTACAAAAATGGCTAAGAAAAACCCGATAATAGCCCAACCAATGGATGCTCCTATAGAGGCAGGTTCGCCGCGAAAGCGACTTTCTGCATGACGTTCATGTCTTAAAAAATATAGAATAATTAAAAATGAAAGTGTAAAGCTAAAGATGGTCCAATAAGCAAATCTTTCTACATCAGTTCCACCAATATTCAATAAGCTAAACAACTTTATCCCCGCATACCCTGATAATTGGAGAATCATATATGTAATGATGATAAACCAATAATGCTTTTTCATGTAAACCTCCTTAGTAAAGCACGTTAGCCGTTTAATAAGATATCAGATCTTATTGTAACATACCTATATGTCATCCTATGTATGATACCTCTCAAGAATGAGACAAATTGGTGAAGAATCATTTTTTGATATCGTTTACAGGGTGACTTTATTAAATGATAGAAAAGAAGAAAAGTTCTTATAAAAATTTTAAACTTCATACTTGAAATTAAAAGAGAACTTATATATTATAATAATTGTGTTAGCACTCAAAGGTAGTGAGTGCTAATAAAAAGGAAAAAATAATCATTTATTCAAAGAATTTGAGGAGGTTGTTTCACTTGTTAAAGCCATTAGGTGATCGCGTTATTATCGAGTTAGTTGAATCAGAAGAAAAAACTGCTAGTGGTATCGTTCTTCCTGATAGTGCGAAAGAGAAGCCACAAGAAGGTAAAGTAGTTGCTGTTGGTACAGGCCGTGTACTAGATAGCGGAGAGAAAGTGGCTCTTGAAGTAGCGGAAGGCGATCGTATTATCTTCTCAAAATATGCGGGTACTGAAGTGAAATACGAAGGTACTGAATACTTAATTTTACGTGAAAACGACATTTTAGCTGTAATCGGTTAATCGTACAGCACACATAATAGATTTTATTTAAAAATTTGAGGAGGTCTTGTAAACATGGCAAAAGATATTAAATTTAGCGAAGAAGCTCGCCGCGCGATGCTTCGTGGTGTTGATGCTTTAGCAGATGCTGTAAAAGTAACATTAGGACCTAAAGGACGTAACGTTGTATTAGAAAAGAAATTCGGTTCTCCTTTAATCACTAATGATGGTGTAACAATTGCGAAAGAAATCGAATTAGAAGATGCTTTCGAAAACATGGGTGCTAAGCTTGTGGCAGAGGTTGCTAGCAAAACAAACGATGTAGCTGGTGACGGTACTACAACTGCAACTGTATTAGCTCAAGCAATGATCCGTGAAGGATTAAAGAACGTAACTGCTGGAGCAAACCCAATGGTTGTTCGTAAAGGAATTGAAAAAGCTGTTGCTGTTGCATTAGAAGAGCTACAAGCTATTTCTAAACCAATCGAAGGAAAAGAATCAATTGCACAAGTTGCTGCGATTTCTGCTGCTGATGAAGAAGTAGGTCAATTAATCGCTGAAGCAATGGAACGTGTTGGTAACGACGGTGTTATCACAATTGAAGAATCTAAAGGCTTCTCTACTGAATTAGAGGTAGTAGAAGGTATGCAATTTGACCGTGGTTATGCATCTCCATACATGGTAACTGATTCTGACAAAATGGAAGCAGTTCTTGAAAACCCATATGTCTTAATCACAGACAAAAAGATTACAAACATTCAAGAAATCTTACCAGTATTGGAGCAAGTTGTTCAACAAGGCAAGCCACTATTATTAATTGCTGAGGATGTAGAAGGTGAAGCATTAGCAACTCTAGTAGTGAACAAGCTTCGCGGAACATTCAATGCTGTTGCTGTTAAAGCTCCTGGTTTCGGTGATCGTCGTAAAGCAATGTTAGAAGATATTGCTATTCTAACTGGCGGTGAAGTTATCACTGAAGAATTAGGATTAGATCTTAAATCTGCAACAATTGATCAATTAGGACGCGCTTCTAAAATTGTTGTAACAAAAGAAAACACAACAATCGTTGAAGGTGCTGGCCAAGCTGATCAAATCGCAGGCCGCGTAAGTCAAATCCGTGCGCAATTAGAAGAAACAACTTCTGAGTTCGATAAAGAAAAATTACAAGAGCGCTTAGCTAAATTAGCTGGCGGTGTAGCAGTTATCAAAGTTGGTGCTGCAACTGAAACTGAATTAAAAGAGCGCAAACTACGTATCGAAGATGCTCTTAACTCTACTCGCGCTGCAGTAGAAGAAGGTATCGTTTCTGGTGGTGGTACTGCTCTAGTAAACGTATATAACAAAGTTGCTCAAATTCAAGAAGAAGGTGACACTCAAACAGGTGTTAACATCATCCTACGTTCTCTTGAAGAGCCGGTACGTCAAATCGCTCACAACGCTGGCCTTGAAGGATCTGTTATCGTTGAGCGCTTGAAAAATGAACAAGTTGGCATCGGCTTCAATGCAGCTAACGGAACATGGGTAAACATGTTCGAAGCTGGTATCGTTGACCCAACTAAAGTAACTCGTTCTGCACTTCAAAACGCAGCTTCTGTAGCAGCTATGTTCTTAACAACTGAAGCTGTTATCGCTGATAAACCTGAAGAAGGCGGCGGCATGCCAGACATGAGCGGCATGGGCGGCATGGGTGGA
>NZ_JBZFLI010000039.1:0-8408 GCF_058315175.1 Metabacillus sp. RB-C-LZQ-3-1
CTGTCTGTAAACTTATGCCTGGCCTCCCCTTTTCGTCAATAATCTATCAACTTTAAAGGAATTTCTATCAGCTTTCTTGGATAATCTTTCAACTTTGATCAGTAATCTCTCAACTTTCCTCATGAATCTATCATTCGACACAATTCAACATCGAAGCTACCCACATCAAAACAGGACTATCTATCGACAAAATCTCATCCTTTTGACTGACTTCCTTCCCAAACAAATGCGATATAATTTCTCATGTATCCAAGACAATATCGTTGACATGATGATCAATATTATTTAGAATGCACATTAGTATGTATAGCAACTTCTCTTAGTCAAAATAAATCAATTTGAGATTTTCCAAAAGTTACTATACTAACAAATAGTAAACTAGCAACTTAGTTGCTGCTCATCAAGAAAATGGAGGGAAAAAATATGTCAAACGTATTATTTATTAAAGCAAACTCACGTCCTGCAGAACAGGCTGTAAGTGTTCAGTTATATGATGCTTTTTTACACACTTACAAAGAAACACATAAAGAAGATACCATTACAGAGCTTGATTTATTCCAAGAAAACCTTCCTTATTATGGAGTAGATGCGATTAATGGAATGTTTAAGCGCGCAAAAGGAATGGAATTAACAGCTGAAGAAGAAAAAGCAGCAAATTTAGTGCAAAAGTACTTAGATCAATTCGTTGCCGCTGACAAGGTCGTTTTCGCATTCCCACTTTGGAATTTCACAGTTCCAGCTGTTTTACACACTTACATGGATTATTTATCACAAGCTGGTACAACATTCAAATATACACCTGAAGGTCCTGTAGGCTTACTTTCAGAGAAAAAAGTGGCTCTTTTAAACGCTCGTGGCGGAGTTTATTCAGAAGGTCCTGCTGCATCTGTAGAAATGTCTGTTAACTATGTTAAAAATGTATTAGCATTCTGGGGCATTACGAATACGGCTGATGTGATTATTGAAGGTCATAATCAATTCCCAGATCGTGCAAGTGAGATCATTGAAGAAGGTATCAAAAAAGCTACTGAATTAGCAAGCAAGTTTTAATAATAAACATTAAGAGCGAGTGTCATCACTCGCTTTTTTATTTTCCCCAATAACCTCTCTCTTTCTATTTGCCATACTGCTGGAAATCTCTAAAAAATTCCCCATGAAATTGACAATAAAGTCAGTTATCACTAAACTTATTTTAAACGTTATCAATATTTAGAATGTATTAGGAGTCTATCTAAAATGACACTTACGTTAAACGACTTTATTAGTATTTATATCCATCAAACCGACTTAGAGCTTACAGGATATATAAAAAATAAATTATCCCCCTTTAATATAGCTCCAGAACAAAATTTAATTATGATGTTACTTTGGGAAAAAGATGGCCTTAGTCAAAATGAGATCGCAGGAAAATTAAATAAAGATAAAACAAATATTGCCAGGATGGCCTTTGGACTTGAGCAAAAGGGTTTTGTAAAAAGATTAAATTGCCCAAAGGATCGCCGTGTTCAACGCTTATATTTAACAAAACAAGGTGAGGAACTAAGTGAACATATTATCCCCATTGCTATGGAGTTCAATAAGGTTCTATGCCAAAACATTACCACTGAAGAACTGAATCATGTCAGACAAATTTTAGGTAAGATGAGAACAAATTTAAGACAATCATAATGAAGAAGCCCTCAAATGGGGCTTCTTTTTTATGTTTAAAATTTTGCAAAAAGCCTCGTTAGTTTAAGCACCTCTTTTCTTGGGAATAGAAATACTACTCCATGAACATACTTTTTCATTTTTTTCACATAATAGGTAAACGATGAAACTTCAGGAGGTATAAACAATGAGTAATAATCAAAATCAACAAAAACAAACATTGCCGCCACAGCATCAGGATGTTCAGCCTGGCCATGAGGATTTAATGAATCCAAAACCTGCATTCGATGATCAAACGTATACCGGAAGCGGAAAATTGAAAAATAAAGTAGCTGTTATAACTGGCGGAGATAGTGGGATTGGAAGAGCTGTCGCTGTATTTTTTGCAAAAGAAGGAGCTAATGTGGTTATTTCCTATTTAAATGAGCAAAAGGATGCAGAAGAAACAAAACAGTATGTAGAAGCAGCAGGACAAAAATGCTTGCTGATTCCTGGAGATATCGGTGATGAATCTGTATGTCAGCAAGTTGTAGCAAAAACAGTTGAGACATTTGGACAAATCGATATTATAGTCAACAATGCTGCTGAGCAGCACCCTCAAAAAGGAATTGAAGATATTACGAGTGAACAACTCGAACGTACATTTAGAACAAATATCTTCTCATTTTTCTATTTAACAAAGGCTGCTCTCCCCCATTTAAAACAGGGAAGTGCGATCATCAATACTTCTTCGGTAACAGCTTATGCTGGAAATGAGCAATTACTTGATTATTCAGCAACCAAAGGTGCTATTACAACATTTACTCGCTCATTAGCCCTTAATCTCGCTGGCAAAGGAATTCGTGTGAATGCAGTTGCTCCTGGTCCGATATGGACCCCTCTCATTCCATCTACTTTTCCAGCAGATCAAGTGGCTACTTTCGGAGCAAATACACCAATGAAGCGACCTGGACAACCCGAGGAACTTGCACCTGCATATGTCTTTTTAGCCAGTGATGATTCTTCTTATATGTCAGGGCAAACACTTCATGTTAATGGCGGGAAAATCGTTAATGGGTAAAATGAAGGGACTGTCAATTGTGACAGTCCCTATTTTAAATTTGGTTTCTTATTACCTCTCTTATAAGCCAGTATTAGAAATAAAATAAACAATGTTGGAACAATAATAAAGACACTGATAAATGGTATGTTTAGCCCTGTCTTTTCTTTTATTTCATACACCTCGGCTATTTCGCGATCTATGATGAATTCGTATTCGTTATTTTCTTCCTCAAAAGTATCACCAGTTAGCAAGCCTTCAAGTTTTTTATCCTCTGCTATTTCAGAGGCTGATATTTTCACTTTTTGAGTTTCAGTCGTATTATTAATGGCTACGATAAGAGATTCATCTTGATATGATCGTTTAAAAACAATCATGCCATCCTTCTCATATAAAACCTGATAGTCGCCATATGTTAGAGCAGGAAACGTTTTTCTAACAATGGACAACTTTCCAAGATAATCAATCAATTCCTCATCTGATTGAAAGTTCATTAAAGGACGATTTGTTGGTGGTTCTCCCCCATCAACCGCAATTTCAGAACCATAATAGACAATTGGTGTTCCAGGAATGGTGTACATATATGAGAAAGCCATTTTCAATCGAACACCTGGATGTTGATTATTTTCAATTGCATGTCTTGTAAAGCGAACCGTGTTATCACTATCCACATATGTACTTAGTAAAGGTGAAGATTTGGCCACGATATCTGTCATTGGTTGAAAAGGCTGATCGACATGAGCAAACACGCTTGCCGATTTTTCATAAAAGGAATGATTGAGAATGGAATCAAATCCGCTTTCAATATAAGAGGACATGATCTTTGAATCATCAGAGTCTATCGAACCTACTAGGTAATAATCCTCGTTTAGCTCTTTCATATTTTGGTGAAAATCTTTCCAAACATTCTGATCAATACTGTCTGCTTTGTCAACATAATACCCATCCACGCCTGTTTCTTTCATCCACCATGCTGCTGATTGGGACATGTTTGGATCAATTTCACCATAGTCTAATAATATGTTCATCTCTAGTTTATGTGCTTCTTCGACAAGGCGCTTTACATCTTCCACTGTCCCGGCATGCTCATCGATGGTTTTTACTTCGCTAGATGTATTTTCTTCGTTAAAAATTGGTGATAGAATCATTGAGGTGAATCCCATTTTATGGATATACTCGATTTTTTTTATAATCCCTTCAATATCCCCTCCATGATAGGCTGTTGGATCTTCAAAATCGAGATCATCCCCATCATTTTTAGGGTTTCCATTATTAAAACGATCAACGACTACATAATAAGCAATTTCATCCTGCCAAGCCTTTTCTCCTTTTTCAGCTGCACTTACCGGGAATGCACTAAAAAGAAGAAACAGAATAAGCAAAGGTTTTATAGCTTGTCTAAACATTTGTTCCGTTCCTCCTATACTCTATATCTCTACGTTCTTAAGAGTATCTCTTTCCTCCATATACCGTCAAATTTTATTTTGCTTTTTACCCCTATACATTTTCTAGAGATATGAATATCCTTTTTTATAATTGGAAAAAGCTTAGGTAGTACACATTCTATTAAGGTAAAGGAGTTATCATGCTGAAAGAAGCTATCTACCATCGTCCGAAAGACCAGTTTGCTTATCCTGATCGTAATGGGTCTTTTCACATTCAACTTCGTACAAAGCATCAAGACGTTGAATCTGTCACACTCGTATATGGAGATCCTTTTGAATTTGATCAAGGTCACTGGAAGTATACCTCTGTACGAATGAAGCAAAGCGGAACAGATGGATTATTTGATTATTGGGTAACCGCCATTTTCCCGCCACAAAAGCGCCTACGATACGCGTTTTACTTAAAAAGCTCTGATGAAGAACTCTTTTTTACAGAAAAGGAATTTTCCGATCATGTTCATCATGATTTTTCAGCTTATTTTTGCTTGCCTTACCACCATAGTTCAGACGCTCACAATGCACCTGAGTGGGTAAAAGACACCGTTTGGTATCAGATCTTTCCTGATCGATTTGCAAATGGAAATCCCTTGAACGATCCTCCAACAACATTACCATGGAATAGCATAAAACCTACCACAGATTCTATTTTTGGCGGAGATTTACAAGGAGTCATTCAGCATCTTGATTATTTAGTGGACTTAGGGATAAATGGAATTTACTTTACACCACTCTTTAAAGCCAATTCAAATCATAAATATGACACGGTGAATTATTTGGAAATAGATCCACAGTTTGGAAGCTTACAGGATATGAAGGAGGTTGTCGCCCAGTGCCACGCAAGAGGAATTCGTGTAATGCTTGATGCTGTTTTTAATCATTGTGGACTGGACTTTCCTCCTTTTCAGGATGTGCTTGAAAATGGTGAGGCCTCACAATACAAAGATTGGTTTCATATAAGCTTTACCCCATCTGGTGACATCCACTATGAAACCTTCTCCTTTGAGAAATCAATGCCAAAGTTAAATACTCAGCATCCGGAGGTGCGAAAGTATTTGTTTGAAGTTGGGGAATATTGGATAAAAGAGTGCCACATTGATGGCTGGAGGTTAGATGTGGCGAACGAGATTGACCATCAATTTTGGAAAGATTTTCGTCAAGCAATGAAAGCCATTCATCCTGAGGTGTATCTTGTTGGAGAGGTATGGCATGATGCTATGCCATGGCTTGAAGGGGATCAATTTGATGCTGTTATGAACTATCCATTGGCAAATCTGCTTCATCAATTTTTCGCATATGATGTTATCAATGCACAGCATTTCACTTTTGCATTACAAAAATTCTTACATCAATATCCAAAGCCTGTCTATCATTCATTATTTAACATGGTTGGAAGCCATGATACACCTAGAATATTAAATCTAGCAAAGATGAATAAGCAAAAAGTAAAGCTTTTATCCGTTTTTCAATTTTGCTTCTTCGGTTCCCCTTCTATTTATTATGGGGACGAAATTGGGTTAACCGGAGACCAAGATCCTGGATGCAGAGGATGTATGGAATGGGATTCCTCCAAGCAGGATCAGGATATGCTGGCATTCATGAAAAAATTAATTCATCTTCGCAAGCAATACCCTATCCTCGGTAACGAAGGGCAATTTCGAATTTTATCATACGATGAAAATAAAAACTCTCTTTGTTTCCAAAGAGAAAATAACAAGGAGATTGTAATTGTTGTCATAAATAATCATCCAGAAAGCCAAACGGTTCAGCTTCCTCTTCAACTTAAAGACCGCACCATTCTTGATTTATGGAAATCAGAAGAGTTCGCAGCTCATTCTGATCAACTATCAGTTACACTTAATGGTTATGATTTTTCTCTTTTGCACATTAAGAAATAAGTTATCTTTTTATCTCCTAAGAATAACCTTTCTATATTCAATAGGAGTTAGCCCTTCCATCTTTTTAAACAGTTTTGAAAAATAGGTGGAATCCAAAATACCAACTTCCTTAGAAATATTGGCAATCTTTTGATCTGTTGTTGCTAACAACTTCTTAGCTTGATTCATCCGATATTTGTTCAAATAATGATTTGGTGTCTCACCTACAATTTTTTGCATACAGCGCGTTATATAATCAGGGTGAAAATGAAGGGCGTTCGCAATGTCCTCCATTTTCACCTCATCCTTATAATGTGCTTCAATATAGGCTACTGCCTCTTCTACCACCTTTTCAGCAGCAGAAGGGATTTTACACGCTTCCTTTTGTAAGTGTAAAAGAAATTCTTGAAAATACAATTGTTGTCTTAATTGATAATCTGGTGTTTGATGATCAACATTTAATAATTGATGAAACATTGTTTCCACAAAGCTGGTATTTTCAATCTCACCATAGCATGGAATTGACAGTCTATAAGATGGAGGATGTTCATAATCACCTTGAGACTCGTGAATTTCAGCCCAGTTTGTAATCCCTTCCTCTACAATTTCATAATTAGTCGGAATAACAAAATGAAACCAATAATATTCTGATCTCACTTGACACCCCTTATGACCAAAATGTTCAAAGCCGGGAACTAAGATGATATATTGACCTTTGCCAATGGAGTAAGGAACAGAATCCTCTGTTAGAAATAACTCCCCGGACTTTACATAAATCAAATCAAACACAGTAAATGTTCTCTGAAAATGCTTTTTCCCCTTTTCAAAAATGGCATATCCCCCTTTTATTAAGGTTGGAAAAGCCGGAACATGAAACTCAATATAAGACAACCATCATCACCCTTTAAGTCGTATTTCTCCAAATTATATCGTCATCTTCTCTTTCCATTATACTGCAATCTCTGTAAACTTATTAAGTATTATCGACATGTAGTAAGGAGGTAGATGAAAATGTCGACAACAAGACAAGATCGTAAAATGACATTATTTGCATTAACATGGCCAATTTTTATTGAAATCATGCTTCACATGTTAATGGGAAATGCTGATACATTAATGCTCAGTCAATATTCAGATAATTCTGTAGCAGCTGTCGGTGTTTCAAATCAAATATTATTTCTATTGATTGTGATGTTTGGGTTTATTGCAACAGGAACAACCATTCTCGTTGCTCAATATATAGGTGGAAACAATTATAAAGACGCCAAAGAAATATCATCTGTTTCTCTTTCGGCAAATCTTTTATTTAGTATCCTCATTAGTGTCGTCATTGTCATTGCTAGTGAAGATATCCTTCAACTGATGAATTTACCACAGGAGCTAATGACAGAAGCGACTTTTTATTTGAAGGTTGTTGGAGGGTTTTCTTTTCTTCAAGCATTAATTATGACAGCTGGTGCTATTCTAAAAAGCTATGGTTATACAAAGGATTCGATGTACCTGACAATCGGGATGAATTTAATTAATGTTATAGGAAACTATTTATTTATTTTTGGACCTTTTGGTATTCCGGTATTAGGTGTTCAAGGTGTTGCAATTTCGACAGTTGTATCGCGATTTATTGGGTTACTTGTTATTCTTTATATTTTAAAGCAACGTGTTCACTTTACTCTTAATCTAAGAACTTTGTTCAAACTGCCAGCGCATCATATCAAAAATCTCCTTCATATCGGAATACCAACTGCTGGCGAACAATTGTCTTATAATACATCTCAAATGGTGATCACATTTTTTATCACAATGATTGGAACAGAAGCATTAACAACAAAAGTGTATGCACAAAATCTTATGATGCTTATTTTATTATTTAGCTTAGCGGTAAGTCAGGGGACGCAAATTTTAGTTGGCTATATGGTAGGAGCAAAGGATTATGATTCGGCATACAAAAGATGCTTAAAGAGCTTGCATTATTACGGTATCGTTATTTCTACATTGATGGCGGTCGTCTTTACCTTGTTCTCCGATCAATTACTTGGCATCTTTACATCAAATGAAAGAATACTAGAGGTGGGGGGCACACTTATTTTACTCACCATCCTACTTGAGCCTGGTAGAGCCTACAATATGATTATCATTGGATCTTTAAGAGCGGCTGGAGATATTCGTTTCCCTACCTATATTGGGATTCTGTCAATGTGGGGGATAAGTGTTCCAATCGCTTATGTACTTGGTATTCATTTTGACCTCGGACTTGTTGGAGTATGGATTGCCTTTATATCAGATGAATGGGCTAGAGGAATTATTATGTATTACCGTTGGAAATCTAGAGCTTGGCAGGGGAAACGATTTTCTCAGGAAGCTGCAGTTTCTTAAAATAGAAGAAAAAACCACAAGGAGTCATTT
>NZ_JBZFLI010000040.1:0-8103 GCF_058315175.1 Metabacillus sp. RB-C-LZQ-3-1
TGTGGAGCTCAATAAAAAGTATGGAAAAGGTAAAGTTGTTCCAATCGAGAAAATCGAAAAGGTTTTAAATAACAGCAAACAAGAAATTCAAAGGCTTCAAGGGGAAATTAATCGAGTCGATCATAACCGATCACGCTTGCAGCGTGCAGAAGGTTATTTAAAAAATTACGAAAAACACCAAGCCATTGTTGAAAAATACGAAAACAATCCATTCCTGAAAGGGAAAATGCTTGTTTCCAAATCAACCAAGCAAGAGTATGACAATGCAGTTACTGCCCGTGATAGCTATAAATCTTACATGGAGAAGGAAGGCATTTCTGGAAAAGTCGACTTTGAAAAACAGACCAATATTCTAGGTAAAATGGAAGCGAAAGTTCCTGAATTTAAAGGACAAATCGAATCCCAAGAAAAAGGATTAGGCTTGTTAGACGCAGTTATGAAGGGCATTGAACAAGCAAGTAGAGAAATGACTCGAGAACGAGATCGTCAGCAACAAAAAACAAAAGGTAAAAGCAAATCAAAACAACGGTACAAAGGCATGGAACTAGAAAGGTAAAGGTGATGACATGAGCGAAAAATGGGAGAAAGCTATGAAGTATGCAAAAGCCACCAACGCCATAGAAGGATTATATTTAACTCCTGAAGAAGAAAAACTGATTATAGACAACTTAGAGGGAAAAATCACTGATGAGGAATTTCATAAACGAGTATTAGACATGGTAAAATCAAAGTAGCTGGCAGGCTCAAGGGTGGTGTTTTGGGGGAAATCCCCCCTTCACCCTTTATAAACCTCCCTAAAATCTATCGATAATTAACTTGATAATAGTCAATCCATTCATACAATTTTTTATATAGCTTTGAATATTTTTCAAAAGAAATTCGATCAGTTTTAAATTTATAGCCCAATATTAAAAGTTGAAAGATTATATTTTCCTCAACTAGATTTGTTGAACAAAATTGATTTTCCATTTTATTTTAACTCCTTAAAAATACCAAATAAGAAATATTATATTTGATATTTTTGTAATTAAAAAGGACTTTTATACTATTTATCTATCAATTTTATTTCGAAGGAATCTTTTCCACCATGATTGTTTTGGTTCTTCTGCTACTGCAATCTCTAAACGCTTTTCTTCCAGTGAACGATTCAACTCGTGGATAAGTATTCGATCTCTCTTTTCAACCACATCCTTCATTTTTGCTTCAAATGCTCGAAACATCATTTCTCGTTCTTCCTCTACTGCTTCTTTCACGATTTCCCTTAGTTCACTCTTTGATACACGCATTGTATCTTCATTCACAGGTATCGTTAACGTACCGTTATTTTCTTGTGGAAACATTGATACAACAGCTTTTATAGCGTCATTCTTGCTCATATTATTTGCTAGAAATTCTTTTAGTTTTCTTAACGGCATAATGTCTTTTTCAAAATAAGCACGACGATTATGTTCATCTCTATAAAAGCGATAACCAGCGTTTTCTAAATCAATAGACCATCTTCTTAAATTAGATGTAGTAACTTCAAGTAGATCAGCAATATCCTTCGCCCAATAGGCTCTATGTGTTTCCTCATGATTAGTGTTATCCATGGCGTTTATCACCTCTCTATTTAAAATTCTAGGAATAAATCATAAATACCTTCTTGTCAATTAGTAAATCACATAGCAACAAGAAGCAAACAAGAGTAAATGAAAGAACTTACTTTTAAATTATAGGGTTATTTTTGTGTTATTTCCCAAACTGAAAATCGTATAATTTGCCCAAATATGACTAAATATAGAAATTGAATCGCAAATCAACTTCCCAAAAGAGCTATTATGTAAACTAAAAACATAGACAAAAGTCATGTATTTAATTGTCAAATTTTGTTGTAATTTGTTAGAATAGCACTAGTTTAATAATTCCCGATAAAGGCAAACTTATCGAAAGGTAAGGACGCAAAGCCAAGGACCTAAAGCATTTTTTGCTATGGTAGCCTAGCCACCGAAGAAAACTAGATCAAAAAGGTGAACCTAGGCTCTTCAGGTTCACCTTTTTGTTTATTTTATATGTAAAAAAATGGAATAAGGAAGGTGTGAGTTTTGTCTATTGAAGATTTTATAAAGGAAGAAAAATTCTTCCACCATTTTCAGCCTATTTTTTGTCTGAAAACTGGGAATATATTGGGTTTTGAAGTACTTCTCAGATCCAATATGTATTCTAATCCTGAATATATTTTCCAAGAAGCAATAAAAGGAAATAAGCTCTATGAATTAGATTCTGGGTCTATTCATAAAGCTATTTCTACCTACAATTCAGCAGGATTATCTAAAAAAGACGGGAAATTATTTTTGAATATACTTCCATCGACTATCGTAAATCCTGATTTCCCATATTTTCTCAATAAAATTATGGCTGAAAATTATTTAAATAGTCAAGAAATTATTCTAGAGATTTCTGAATCTGAAAATATTCAGGATTTTGATACATTTAAAACTAGAATATTGGAAATAAAAAAACATGGATTTTTAATTGCTATTGATGATATTGGACATGGATATTGTAATTTGAAAACTATTATAGAGCTAAATCCAGACTATTTAAAGTTAGATCGATATTTTTCAAAAGAACTAAAATCTTCTAAACAAAAACAATCCCTTATTTCATTTTTTCTAAATTATTGTCAAGAATATAAAAGTCAATTAATTTTAGAAGGTTTAGAAGATGAATTGGATATGGAAATGGCAAAATCCTTAGGTATTCCTATTGCCCAAGGTTATTTATTAGGAAAACCAGCTTTATTAACAGAATTCTACAATTATCATCTATAAACTATAAATTAATTTTTTTAAAGTTTTAGTATTACAATATAAAGCCGAGTTTTTCCCTAAAGGGGAGAAATAATTATGAAAAAAGTATTAATAGCAGATGATTCTTCATTTATGAGAACAACGATTAAAAAAATTATTGAACAAGAGGATTATCATGTAATTGCAGAAGCTAAAGATGGAAAAGAAGCAATCGATTATTTTGAACATTACCAACCAGATATAGTATTACTTGATTTAACAATGCCTAATATAGATGGAATTGTGGCTCTTAGAGAAATAATAAAAATTAACCCTAAAGCCAAAGTGATAGTATTTTCAGCCTTAGCTACAAAATATACGATGATAGAAGCAATACGATCTGGAGCAAAAGATTTTATTATAAAGCCACATTTCGAACAATTAATACCCACAATAAAAAGACTTTCAGAATCTCTTACAGACTAAATTAGGTTGCCTTTAGGGCAACCTTTTTGCCTTTAGGGCAGATAACGAAAAATATATAAAATAAAGGTTGTAAAACTTAGGACGAATTGCTATTTAATATAGAGTAAGAAGGGAAGAAGTTAAAAAAGTAGGTTTAACCCTTGATATTACTAGTTTTTTTGATAGTTTCGTAGTAATGAAAAATCATTACTTTTGTAATGAAAAATCATTACTACGAAACAAATAAAAAAGAGCCTTAATTTTAGGCTCTAAAATAATTTTTCAGGTAACTTTTTAAGTTCAGCAGGAGTTTTTCTAAACATAGCTTTTAGAGTTCCATTTACGTTGTCTCTATCTCCTGAAAACATGATATGAGGGTTTACAAATAAAGCATAAGCTCTAACATTATTATCTTCTAAACCACTTTCAGAACGTGCTAGAATCCCTTTATCGATTAACCCCTTTATAACTGGATTTACATTCTGCTTTTTCTTTCCTAAAACTGTTGCAAGATCAGTTTGAGTTAAAGGTGTTGAATTAGTTTTCTTGCAATCTTCTACAATGCAATTAGATTCAATTTCAACATGAGGAGCAATATCTATTAAAAAAGTTTTTTCGGCAGTAGTTAAATATTTAATTTTACGCAAGTATAAAAGATTGGCTTGGTTCAACTGGACAAACCTCGCTTTATTTTTTACTTTTCTTTCAGGAATCAATATCATTCCTCTAGAATTTGCTTTAGTTTGCAATTCAGTAGCAGTTTTAAGTTCTTCTTCTGTTAAAATCTTTTCATTTTGAATTTCTCTTAATCTAGCTCTCTTTTCAGCTTCATTAAAATTTTTTCTCATCTAATTCCTCTCCCTATGTAGCAGGAATTAGTCCCAATATGTTAGAATATAAATATCCTATAAGTAATAAAGGGACACTAATTCCTGTCCTCTATGATTTGAGAAACCGCCTATCCGACCAAAGACAGGGCGGTTTTTCTTTTTTCTATATTTCGACAATAACAGTAAAATTTCCTTTTTCATAGACTTATTGACGAGTCAACCTTTCAATTTCGCTTTCAGTTCTAAAAACTCTTTTATTCAAAGCTTGTAGATCATTATCTCGTTCATCTAGCTTTTTACTAATTTGAATCAAGATTGCAGTAATATCTTTAGGTTGTTCTGCTTCTAAACGAAGGGTTGTTTCTTCTATACGTACTAGTTGTTCCTTAATCTCTTTAAATTGCTTTTTATTTTCTTCCGACTGCTCCTGACTTTCATTCTTAAACTTATCAAAATCGCCTCTGAATTCACTTAAAGCAGTCAAAATCATATCTAGTTTTTTATCGGTCATTGTCCTTCTCCCTTTCTATTTTCACTCTCAAACTCTCTAAAAGCTTATCATCTACTCTTTTAGGCTTGTACCCCATTCTATCTATCAAAATACCCTCTATGACCTTCATACGAGCCGTATAACGCCTATATTCGCTTTCAGCATAGTCTAAGGTGTCTGAATCAACCTCAATTAATTTAGAGCCTTTCTGAATGCCTCTCATGAGATTATAGCACTTCGACCTTTCTTCTCTTACCAGTCGAAGCAAAATCAATAAATCGTATGTGTGAAAAAGCGATAGCTGACTGAATGGCAATTCTACTTGATCTAAATAAATAAAATCTTTTAATTTTGGACGCTGCTTTTTCAAAGGAGCATCACAAAACCCACAGTTTTCAGCAAATTTTTCATTTGGTGAACCGCAATATTTACAGTTCATTCTTGAAATCCCTTGCTATTTAAGAAATTCAAAACCAATGACCATAACTCGTCTGACACTTCCAGTTCATACTCGTCAATGACTGGCTGGTAAGACTGCAATCCTTCTAAAAGACCTTGTTCACTTATGAAATTCCGTTTAAAAGCATGATTAAATTCGTTCACTCTCTCAATAACAAATTCACCATTTTCTCTATAGATCAACAACTTTTTCATTTTTACACACTCCCCTTAAAATGATCTAAAGCAAATTTACGAAAATAAGCAGACATAGACTTTAAATCCTGCTCCGAAATTTCCTTCTCAATCTTTTCCCAAATATCGCTAGGAAGCGTGATAGAAACCTTTTTAGTTACTCCAAGACTTGGACGACCGGCATTTTCTTTTTTAGCTGAATTTGAGTGCTTTAAATGCTCTGGTAACAAATCATGCTTGTATGGGGGAATATAAAGCTGTTCTAACATTTCATTCAACTTTTCATAACCTAAATCATTCTTAAGAACTAAAGCTACAAATTCATCCTCTAATTGCTTCATACTCACGTATGAATCCATTTCACCATTCCATCTAGCGTCATACATTTTCTTGTGAAAGTCTAATACTTCTAACATGGTCATTCCCCTTCGTTTTTAAGTTACCTTTATTTTATCAATTTAGGTAACTTTTATCAAGAGAATAAACAGACTTAAAGAAAACTTTTTTATTTATAATCACTTGTACATAGCCTACAACACTATATTTTTCAGGGTTTTCATTAAGGTGTGAAATTTCATCAAGAAAGAAATGATTTACCTCTCTTTCTCTAAAAATCGGCTTATCAGTACCTAAGATTTCATGTGCTTTTAACATAAAATTTTCCACCTTTCTAATGAATTGGGTATAATAAAAACATAGTGAATGGTTGAAGCCACCCTAATTAAACTAGGGAGCTAAAGAGTGGTTTTCACTTTTTCTTTTCGAACGACAAGATAGCAAGCAAAAGTAGACTGCTAGTACCAGTTTGCAATAAAATTCCACTCTTTGCAGGGTGGTTTTTTATTTGCCCTAAAGGCTAAGAGGTTGCCATCAAGGCAACCAATCGTCAGCAAGAATGCTTAAACTCCCACTTTTTCAGGTTGCTTACTCTCCACTTTTTGATTTGCTTCTTTTATTTGATCTAAAGACATCCCTAAAACTTTTTCTTTATTTTTTAAGACATTTTTCTGAAATGCCATTGCAATTTTTTCAGCTTCTTCTTGTCCTTCAAATTCAAAATACTTCTCGAAAATTGCTCCAACTTCAATCAATCGTTTTGTTCGTGCTTTTCTCTCTTTCTCTTTCAATCTGCTCTCAACTTGTTGTTTTCGAGCCTTGATTTTTTCCAACTGTTCATCTAATTCCTTTAATCTTTCATTATCCGTTTTACGTGCCATCATTACCCCACCGCCTTAATTTATTTTATGTCTATTATTTTATCTCACAAGCTAGGAAAATACTACCTACAATGCTAGATTCTTCACTCGGGTTGTGGTATGATTCCCTTAGAACGAAAGAGAGAAGGGCGCACTTATACATCGTTCCGATGTGTGCGGTTGCTCGCAACAGAAAACCCTTGCCCTTCCTAAACGGAAGGACAAAAACACAATCGCCTATCGGCGAAGCCAAAACAAAAAGGTAACAATCTTACGATTATTTCCTTTTCGTTTCGGTCAAATTGGATTCGCGTGGCGACAAAAAAGGAGGTGAGAATCATGGCTATCTATCATTTTTCAGCACAGGTTATTTCAAGAGGGAGAGGACAATCGGCAGTTGCTTCTGCTTCATATCGTTCAGGGGAACAATTATTTGATGAACGTACTGGTGAAGAAAAATTCTATCGTAGAGAAGTTCAACCAGATACTATGATTCTTGCTCCTTCAAATTCTCCTGAATGGGTGCAAGATCGTAACCGTTTATGGAATGAAGTTGAGAGAAACGAAAAAAGAAAAGACTCTCAACTTGCTAGAGAAATGAATGTTGCTCTACCTAGAGAATTGTCTAATGATCAACAAAAAGAATTAATCAAAAATTATGTCCAAGAACAATTTGTAAATAAAGGCATGGTAGCTGATATTGCCATACATAGAGACGACAAAGAAAATCCTCATGCTCACGTCATGTTGACCACTAGAGAAATTACAGTTGATGGTTTCGGTCCGAAAAATCGTGACTGGAACGATAGAGGATTACTTGAACAATGGCGTGAAGAATGGGCGAATCATGCTAATAAAGCTTTAGAAAAAGAGGGGATTCAGGAACGGATTTCCCATCTTTCTCATGAAGCACGTGGACTAGAACAGCTTCCAACTGTTCATCTCGGCCACGTTGCTCATGAGATGGAAAAGCGTGGTGTCCAAACTGACAGAGGAAATATTAATCGAGATCGCCAAGAGTACAACGCTCTTGTCGTGGATCTGCAAAAGTACCGTGAAGAAAAACAAGCATTAGAACAAGAGAAGGCACGCCAGCAAGAGCAAAAGCAAAAATTCGAGAAATTCACTACTCCTTCTGAACGTGTAGACTTACAAAATGCTTCAAAACTTCTGAAAGCTGAACCTTCTTTGAAGAATATTAAAGACCGATCTGAACAACTTGATAAGTGGGATGAACGATTAAAGAAAAATGATGGCTATATTCGTTGGAAAGATGAAAAAATCAGGGAAGCTTCCGACCATTTCAAATGGATTCAGTCTTTCGAAAAACAGATTCAGGAAGCCGAAAAACGAATTGAAAATCTTAATTGGCTCAACCCGTTGAAATTAAAGGAAAATCGTATCACTAAAGAAAGAACCGAACAGGATATTTCTAGAGCAAAAGGTGAAATTCAATTCCATAATGAAAAGCTAAATTACCACCGTGAAAAGCTTGGTTTTAGCACCGAGAAAGAATTTAACCAGGTTAAAAATCAACATGAAGCAGATCGCCCAGGACTCCTGGAGAAAAACAGAAAAGCTCGTCAACATATTCATCATGAACGTGATGTGCTTCAGAAGGCAGAAAATGCCCTTAAAAACACTTTTGTCCGTCAGGTAGCTTCTTTGTATCCTGAACGCCCTGAAATGCGTTATATGAAGTATGAGAGTACCTTAAAGCT
>NZ_JBZFLI010000041.1:0-7869 GCF_058315175.1 Metabacillus sp. RB-C-LZQ-3-1
TTTTTTATATGTCTTAACGACAACAAAGGGGATGGGAGAAATTTTTCACGGTCAAACAAAGGGGTAAATGTTTGTTTGTGATTAATTTCACATCTATAATATATCAAAATGTGTCGACATTTGACAAGTGCGCTAGCTCCATTTCACAAAAAATTCACATTCAAATATTGTAGACGGCATCCGTGCTTTACGTCATGACCCGTCTCAAATTACATGGATAAAAAAGGACTGACGAGCATACCCATTAGTAAACAACCGCCTTAGAAAGGAGAAATCTATGAAGCGTAGATGGATTGTGTTGCTGATCTGTTTAACAGTTGGATTAATATTTGTTAATTTGTTAGGATTCATGAACCTTGTCCCTCTTTATATCACATCACCCTTACTATTTATCGCGATCTTTTTAACGCTTTATTTTATCAATCATCGAAAAACCTTTAGAGGATTTTAAAAGATTGGCAATGCACTACCTATGAGATCATCATAAACATGAAAACCTTATAATTTATTTAGATATATAAATAGTTATTTGAACTTCCCCTTAATTATTTACTCTACTTAAGGAGGACATTTTCATCTAATACTAGAAATCATTATAGATAACGACAAGAAGGTGATATGGATGGAAATGAATTCCTTAAAGAAAATAGCAGCCGAAAAAGCTGTCGAGTTTATTAAAGATGATATGGTCATCGGCCTGGGGTCAGGTTCAACGGTTTATTGGTTCCTAAAAAGATTGGGAGAAGCGGTAGAGAAAGGGTTAAGAATAAAAGGAATCCCCTCATCTCGCCGTACAGAAGGTTGGGCAAAAGAATTTGGTATCCCGCTAACAACTTTTTCAGAAGTACAACAATTAGACATAGCTGTTGACGGTGCAGATGAAGTAGACTCCCAATTAAATCTTATAAAAGGTGGCGGAGGATCACTTTTAAGAGAGAAAATTGTTGACGCGGCGAGTAAAGAACTAATCATTATCGTCGATCATTCAAAGATCGTAACGGAATTGGGGAGTTTTCCGCTTCCTGTAGAAGTTGTTCAATTTGGTTGGGAAGTGACTGCACAGAAAATAGCTGCATTAGGTTGTACGCCTGAAATAAGGATGAGAGATGGTGCAGCTTTTGTCTCAGATAACGGAAACTACATATTAGATTGTCAATTCGAATCGATCTCAACTCCCCATGAAATACATCAACAATTGAAGCAAATAATCGGGGTCGTAGAAACAGGTCTCTTTATCGACATGACAGATAAAGTAATTGTTTCTGGAGAAAATAACGAAGTAACTTTATTAGAAATATAATGCATAAAGAGAGGTTAAAAACAACCTCTCCTTTTTATGTTGATGATTTAAATCTTTAATAGATCTTCACGTAAAGGAGTAAAAACATCGAGAATGATACACTCCTCTAATACTTTTACACGATGAGGTACATCAGAAGGAATAAATTGTGAATCTCCTTTGCTTAGCACTCTTTTTTTACCATTCACCTCAAACTCAACCTTTCCATCTTCAATATAGCTTAGCTGTTCTTGAGGATGTTGATCGATTTCTCCGTGAAATCCTTCTTGTAGCTCGACTCTTACTAACATTAAGGATCCATCTGAATTTAGTATATTTCTCTTAACCATATTAAGCTTCCTCTCTGTCTTAGGCTTTATCTATTAAAATAGCTGTGGATTAATTAACTTTGGTAAGTAGAAAGCAACCTCTGGGAAAAACGCTACAAATAATAATACAATTAACACGATTAATATATATGGCAGAACAGCAACTAAAGACCGTTCAATGGATAATTCCCCGATCTTGGCTGATAAAAGCAAGCATAGACCATATGGTGGTGTAATTAAACCGATTGCTAATGTGATGACAACGATAATTCCTAAATGAATTGGATCAATCCCAAAATGTGTTGCCGCAGGGAGAATTACAGGTACAAATAAGATCATCGCAGGTATGGCATCCATAAACGTTCCAACAAATAAAAAGAATGCAATAATAATGATGATAAATAACCATTTTGTTCCGATACTATTAATAAAGAAATCTTGTGCAAGTACTGATAGTTGGTAGTAACTCATAAGTTCACCTAATGCACTGGCTGCTGCTAATGCGAATAAAGATAAAGAGCTTAATGCTAACGTGTCAGTTAATATTTTCGGTAAATCTTTTACTTTAATTGTTTTGTAGACAAACATACTAATTAACAGTGTATATAAGGATGCTACTGCTGCTGCTTCTGTTGCTGTGAAGAAACCAGAAATGATTCCTCCAATAATTATGATTGGAGTGAATAACGCTGGCAGTGTTTCAAGGACTAATTTAAAAAACTTTTTAATCGTTGCTCTTTCATATCTTGGATACCCCTTTTTAATTGCCATGAAGTACACAAATGCCATCATTCCAAGTCCTATTAATATTCCTGGAACAATTCCTCCAAGAAATAAAGCCCCAACTGAAGCATTTGTCAAACCAGCAAAAATAATCATTGGAATACTTGGTGGAATAATTACCCCAACTGTTGATGAGGCAGCCGTAACACCAACAGCGGTCTCGGTGTCATATCCTTTTTTCTTCATATTCGGGATAAGGATTTTTCCGACACCAGCAGTATCAGCCTGAGCAGCCCCGGATACTCCTGCAAAAATCATTGATACTAATATGTTGGCATGTGCTAACCCCCCTCTAATCGGTCCAACAATTGTAAGAGCCAGGTCTATTAACTTTTGCGAAATTTTCCCTGAATTCATTAAATTTGCTGCCAGAATAAATAATGGTACAGCAAGTAGTACAAAGGAATCGATTCCATTTAACATTTTTACAGGAACCGTTACCTCTGGAATATATGGGACATTCAAGATTCCAAGTAGAGCCACAATACCAATAACAAACGCGATAGGTACACCGATAAACATCAAGATAAGAAATAAACCGATTAATAAGATCGCAATCATTCTGCTACCTCCTTACTATTCAACCTTTTCACATTTGAAATTAGGTGTGAAAGCGAATAGATAAACATGGTGATTCCCATAATCGGAATTGCAATCCAAACATACCCCATCTTTAACATCGGTAAGGACACCCAATTATAGCTCCAGAAATTTTGCACAGCTTGAATACCGTAATAAAAGATTGCAAGGTTAAAGCTAAGCAACACACTGTCTATAACTAAATATAAATAGTTTTTTGATTTGCCATTTAATTTTTGTGCTAAAAAATCAAAGCTAAAATGCTCTCTCCTATTTAACATGACTGCAGCTCCCATAAAAACTGCCCATATAAATGAGTAATTTGCCACTTCTTCTGTCCAAATAACTGGTATTCCTAAATACCTTGTTACAATTTGAGTGATGATAGCGCCAAAAAAGATAACTAAACATATAACCCCGACTGTTAGCTGTGTTTTCTCAAGTAACTTTATAAACTTACTCATTTTGTCTTCCCCCATATTAAAGGTTAGAAGGAAAGGACACGTAAAGTGTCCTTCACCTTATTATTTTAATTCCTGAATTTGCTTAAGTAAGTCCTCTGCTCCCATTTCCTTTGCTGCCTTTTCCTGAAGTGGCTGGGCAATTTCTATAAATGGAGCTGTGTCAATTTCATTTACTTCAGCACCTTCAGCAATTGCCTTTTCTTTATATTCCGCTTCTTGATCATAAAGAGCTTTTCGTTCTACTTCTACCGATGCTTTAGCAGCCTCTAAAATAATCTCTTGTTGTTCTTTAGAATAAGAATCAAACTTCTTTCCATTTACTAATAAGAATCGAGTCGTATAATCATGCCCAGTTTCCGTAATATACTTTCCATTAACTGTTTTATGGTGATTCTGCTGAACGAAATAAGGATACGCATTTTCAGAAGAATCTACTACCTTCTGTTGAAGGGCTTGATATAACTCCCCCCATGCAAGAGATGTAGGAATAGCCCCAACCTTTTTCCAATAATCAGCAACAACACCGGATGTTTGTGTTCGAATCGTCAATCCATTAATATCTTCAATAGATTGTAGTGGTTGCTTTCCATAATAATGTCTTACACCTGCAGACCAGTAGCCAATTAATTTAAAGTCATTATTTGATTTCTCATTCACAAGCTGAGCAATTTTGTCCCCAACTTCTCCATCAACTGTTTTTTCCCAATGTTCATAGCTATCAAAAAGGTATGGTAAGGCAAGTAAGTCAACTTCCTTAATTCCAGTTTGTGTCATAAAACCAGGTGATACTAATACTATATCTGCCCCGCCAAGTTTAAGTTTTTCGACTAACTCAGATTCTTCCGTACCTATTGTTCCCGCGTGAACTTCTACCTCAATCTGTCCATTTGACTTTTCCTCAGCTACTTCTTTAAACTTTAAAAGACCTGTTTGATATGGATTATCAGGAGATGTTTGATTATGTGCTGCGACTATTTTTATTTTATCTGCAGATCCTTCAGCCTCACTATTTCCAGTTTTTTGACCACACGCTGTTAGGAATACTGACAAAGCCAATAATAATACCAATGATAATGCAGTTAATTTTTTCATTGTTATTCCCCTTTTTGTTTAGTTGTTTACGCTTACAACAATACGCATTTGTTGCTTCTTTTTACTCAAGGTTTGTATGTCGTTTTGTCATCTCTTTGTATACTGTTTCTTGCTGGTCTGTTTCCAAAGTTGAAATGATAATCGAATCAAGCAATAGGTGCACTGATTGGTCAAATTGATTGCCAAGTGGCTGAATGGTTTTCGGTTCATGGCTTTTGCGGTATTTAGTCGCTGCAGGAATGGTTAGAATCCCATCACTCACAGAAGCAATTTTTGACTCATTGTTTGTTGTTACAAGAAAAACCTTAGCCCCTATTTGCTTTGCTTTTGAAGCAAATTGATAAATCCCACCTGTTGAGCCAGACCCTGAAATTGCTACCATTAAATCGCCTGCTTCAATGCTTGGTGTAATCGTTTCGCCAACGACGAATACTGAGTATCCTCCATGCATTAATCTCATCGCAAATGCCTTCCCCATCAATCCTGAACGTCCTTCGCCATATACAAAAATCCGTTTCGCTTTTTTTAGTTCATTTGATAACTGGATTGCTTCTTCTTCTTTTACTTGTGATAGCACATTAGTTATTTCCTCTGCTACTGTAAGAATGATTGATTTCATTTAATTTCATCATTCCTTTCATAAGTTTGGCTGCTTCTGATCGATTTTCCGCTTGTGTAATACCACTCCCAACAATAATTGTATCCGGTTGCTGAGCCAATAGGTCTGGTAGTGATTGCAACGTAATGCCACCTGCTACCGCTACTTCGAAATTCGGGTGATTTTTTATTAATTGAAATAGGTCTGTTTGAAATTCTCCTTCTTGCTGCATATCTTTCCCAAAATGTAAGCTTACGAGATTCACTCCTAATTCCTTTAACTCAGTCATTCGGTTTTCGTCCGTGATGCCAAGTAGATCAATCATAATCTGTTTATCGAATTGATTTGCTATTTCAATAGTATCTGAGATTGTTTGATTGGCAGAAAAGGCCATAACTGTTGTGATATCAGCACCTGCTTCAAATGCTTGAATTGCTTCATATTTCCCTGCATCACAGGTTTTCATATCAGCTACAATCAATTTAGAAGGATATGATGCCTTTACCTCCCGAATGATTGCCATTCCATATTCTTTAATAATCCCTGTACCAATTTCAATCCAATCGATATGTTCATGTGTTTCCGCTAAAACTTGCATACATTGTTCCTTTGTTAACCTATCAAGAGCTAGTTGCAGATTCATATCATTCCCCCACTTCTAACTATCTTTCTATTAATTCTTTTTCTCCTAACCTCACAAGCACTTCATCTAAATATGGCAATCCTTCATTATCACCTGAAACACTAACAACCATTGAGCCAATTGCATTTGCAAATTCTAATGTTTTCTCCAATGTCCAATTGTGTAATACTCCATAAATAAACCCTGAATCAAATCCATCTCCAGCACCGACGGTATCAACAACCTTCTTTGGCTTTAATGGCGATGCTTTTATAATTTGACCATTGTAGGAACCAATTGCCCCAAGCTCCCCCAACTTAATAGCCACATATGAGATACCATAGGTGTGGCACTTCTCAATGATTTCCTGTGGCTCCTTTGTGCCTAAAAGAATTTCCGCTTCCTCAGTTCCAGTTAAGAAAATATCCACATATGGAAGAAACTCTCTTAAATGATAACTCGCATCTTCCTTACTCCATAATTTCAAGCGAATATTCGGATCAAATGAGATAAGCACTCCATGCTTCTTTGCTTCGATCATGGCATGTTTAATTAACTCAACATTTTTCTCTTGGTCTATTGCCGGAAACACTCCTGTTACATGAAGAAGTCGTATGTTTTTAAACAGTTCTTCCTTAAGGGTTTCAATGGTTAATGCAGTGGTAGGTGATTGTTGTCGATAATAAAATGTCCTTCCACTTCCATCTTCCATGATTTCTTTAAAGTTTAATGAAGTAGAGTAGCCTTCAACTAGCTCTACCTCTGACACATCTATTCCTTCACCTCGAACGAAGTTATAAATAAATCGACCAAATTCATCCTGGCCTAAACGGCTAACCCAGCGCGTTTTTAACCCTAAGCGAGAGCAACCAATGGCGAAATTTAATTCAGCCCCACCAACTTTTCTGTCAAATGATGAAACAAACCTTAAAGGTCCGTTAGCTGATGGATTAAAGGTAATCATTGCATCTCCGATTGTCATAACATCAAGCACAGTCATTCCTCCTTTTATCCCTTAGCAAGACTTTCGAATGATGAGTTCCGGTTCGAATCTTTTGATCTCTTCATTTTCATTTCCTTCTTGATTTCTTATTTTTTGAAGCAAAACATTAGCGGCTTCAGCCCCCATCTTAAATGTTGGCTGTGCAACAGTTGTTAAAGAGGGATTATAAAAACTAGCAAACGAAACATCATCAATGCCAATCAAAGCTAAATCTGATGGAATTTCCATATTGTTTTCTTTTATATACTTCAAAATTTCCATTAAGGCCATATCATTTCCAGCCAGGATTGCCTGAGGTGGAGCTTCAAGGGAAAGCATTGCTTTAAGCGCCATTTGAATCTGATTAACCTCAACACTTTGAATATACTCATTTTGGATGGTTAAGCCATTTTTTAGGAGTGTGTTTTTAAATCCATTAATCCTTTCAATTCTCGTTGTGACATTACGGACAGACGTTGTAATCATCCCAATTCTTTTATATCCTTGATCAATAAAATGCTGAACAGCTAAACTTGCTGCTTTTTCGTTATCAAGCATGATAGAAGGAATCGCTAGTTCCGGAACATTCCGATCCATAAAAACAATTGGATACTCTTCTCGTACTAGACTTTTGTACATATCTACATTCTCTGCTGTAGGAAAGATAATTAACCCATCTACTTGCTTTGCACGAAGCATATCAATATAGCGCTTCTCTTTTTCTGAATCATCATCTGCATTACAGACAATAATATGAAAATCTTGTTCATGACAAGTATCTTCAATAGCTCGAATCACCTGGGTTGAAAACGCATGCAAAATATTTGCTACAATTACACCGATTGTTGATGTGGATTTTTGTTTTAAACTTCTTGCAATAATGTTTGGTTTGTATTCTAGTTTGTTAATTGCTTCTTCAATTCGTATTTTTGTTTCATCACTCATATAGTCGTATCTTTTATTTAAGAACTGTGAAACTGTACTTTTAGATACATTCGCTTGTTTTGCGACATCTGCCATTGTTACTTTTTTCATTTTGTTCTCCTACTCGTTTCTTACTAAATCGATTTACTAAACCGGTTTATGGATAGTATAAAGTAATTGTAAGCGTTTTACAACCCGTTATTTGAAAATTTTTTAA
>NZ_JBZFLI010000042.1:0-6810 GCF_058315175.1 Metabacillus sp. RB-C-LZQ-3-1
AATCCCTCAACATATACATTTGAACAATCTTCAATATTTTTTCATTTTGGTAAGATAGCGAAGTCGCCTTTAGACTTTATTCTTAAAATTTACGTCTAATCATTTCCACTTTGCCAATTTAATTTTCTATGTGCATAAAAAGAATCAAGGACAACTCAGTCCTTAATCCTTAATTATTTCATGAAATTTTTGTTTTACTATTACGATCTTCTGTACTACTATCTCTTTCTCTTACTCTATGGATCGCTTTTTTAGTTGATTCACTAATATTAGCATTAAAATATGGTTCATATGCTTCAAGGGGCGGTTTTTTAGTAGCAAAAACAGCAATCAAAACCCCTGCTAAAGAGACAACAGCAGCGATCAAAAAGGGATTGGTCGCGCCCATTGCTTTTGAAATAACATAGGTGACAGAACCGGTAATAATCCCTGCGTAACCTCCAGCAGCATTCATTCTCTTCCAATACAATCCTAAGAAGACAACCAAGAAAAAGGCAGCTCCAAAACCTCCGTACACATAAACAAATCCCATTGCTAAAAACCAAGGCGGCTTAATAGCGCTAATCACTGCAACAAGTCCCATAACAAGAATAATCATTCTTAAACGCTTATTAAACGTTTTATCGTCAACTTTTGTTTTCTTAAAAATGCTTAAATACACATCATAGTAAAGAGTAGTACCAGCGGTTAACAACATCGAATTGGCCGTCGAAACAGCAGCACCGCAAAGAGCAACTAGCGTCATCGCCCCAACTAGAGGCGGTGCATAATCTTGAATAATTAACGGAACAATGTAATCTGTCGTTTTCCCTTCTGGAATACTTGGTAATAATGTTTTTGCTCCAAGTCCCATAATAATTAATGGACCCATAATAAAAATTAATACTCCAATTGTACCCATAACTTGTAAAATCGCTACTTTTGTATTCTTAGGGGCCAACATTCGACCAACCCAATGGGGGGAAGCCGGAGAACCTAATGAATTAGAGATAAAAATAGAAATTAATGCACCTAAACTAAAGGTTCCAAGCGGAGATAGGAGGATCCCTGGTTCCAACGGCTCTCCCCCCACATAGGTTGGAGCAGTCGTAGTGGCAAGTTTATCTAAAATACTTTCCATTCCCCCCGTTGCCGCTAAGACAGCACCACTTCCTAAAAGCATACCAATGACAATAAGCACTGTATTAAGCGTATCTGTTGCTGCTACAGACCAGAATCCACCTATACTTGTAAAAATTAAAAATATTAAAAAGGCAAAAATAGCAATTTTATAATCAATTCCGGTTATAGAAGCAAACACAATTCCAAATCCGTTTACCTGAATATGAACTAATAAGAAGTAACCAATCGTCATTAAAATTCCCACAATCATTCGTAACGGGCTATTTTTCTTATGTGGTTCATATCTAAGGTGAATATACTCCGGAAAGGTTCGAACAGGAGTCTCTGGTCTCCTAATTTTGTATGCAACAAGTGGAATTAACGCTCCACCTAAACACCAACCAGCTACCCATCCGATAATAGCAGCTACCCCAGAACTATATAAGTAGCCTGGTACTCCTAGAACGGATGCAACGCTTACCCAAGTAGCGGTGGTTGTACCAATTCCGATAAGTAAGCCCATTCTGTGCCCACCTGTCGTAAAATCAGAAATGGATTCTGTATTTTTTAAACTCTTAATGCTTGACCATACAATAAATAGCAAATAAAAACTAAGTACAATTAGGTACATCATGTTGTTTAAGCCCCTCTTTATTCTTATTTATATTTAAAAATTTTCCCAGTAGCGCCCCACCGCTTTACACCTGACTTTTCAATTTTATAGCAAAGATACGTGCCTAAAAGAAAAGAAAAAACCATCGTGCCAACCCAAATCATTAACGCAATAAACACTCAAATCCCCCCTTTATTAAAGTAAAGTTAAAAGCCCTATTCTCGAAGAAAATAGGGCTGACATGTAAACTAAAATTTGCTTTACACATTGCTTCTCATCTTCGGAATAGTTTTTTCCACCTTCCTCTGAAATTGGCACCGTGCATCAAACTTTCTTAGCCGGTTGCCGAGGTTTCATCGGGTCAGTCCCTCAACCTCTCTTAATAAGAAAAATATTTAAATTTTCAAAATATAAGCTCTATTCTAGCATACTAAGTAATCTAGTCAACACAAAATATGAATAATACCAAAATTATAGTAAAAAGCAAAAATGTTTATTGGAGTTCATCTGAATATCTGTTAATTTATTATCTATATAAAAATAAAAAGGCTTTTTTATAAATAATGTTTATTCCCCAAACATAAAAGAGGCTTCCCACAAGTTTAGTCAACTTATGAGAAGCCTTCGTTAAATTCCTCAATGTTATCAAGGTGTTTAAATTAAAGTCTAACCTTTACTTCAGTACCATCCTTAGCTTTGACATCTACCAAGAGGAGTCCTTTGTGACGTTTCAGTTCCTTGAGGATTGGCTTTAGCATTTTTTTGTCGATTAGTGGAATCGTAAAGTTGAGGTTTTTTCTTTCCAAATTCCCTTTTGTCCACTCGTGTATACGATGTTGAAAAAATTTTGAGGACAAAATTGAAATACCAATGTTTAGAATGGCATTTGGGATTGGGATGGTGAACCGAACGTCTTTTGTTTTTACTTTTATTTGCAGCATATTTACCCCACTACTCAATGATGACAGAAACGGTATCCCCGTTTGCCGACTTAACATCTACAATTTGGCCATCCAATTCGTTTTCAATGGCTTCGATTATAAGGTTTATGTCAATATCTTTCACATATTTTTCTGATTCAGGTATACTCGCTGCGATGCTGTGGCCGGCCATTAACACTACCTTAACAAGTTTTATAGGTAAATTAACTGTGACGTTATCATTCTCAGAGGATACAACACGAAGTTTTAATGTTTTATCTAAATACTTATCCGCCTTTTCTAGTTGCTTGCTACTTTTTTCTTCTTTTTCTCTTAATAATTGGATCAGTTCTGAACCCTTATCAGCATCTATTTTCCCTTCTTGTACCATAGATAAAACTCTCATTATTTCCTCTTTCATGATAAATTCCTCCTTATTCATCTTTTAAAAGCTTAACGGCTTCCTCAGGAGTGATTTCACCATTTTCTAGCATGGTGATAACCTTTTTCTCGTCTACTTCACTTTTCTTTTTCTGTACATATCCAAGGGATGAAACTATGTCTGAAAGCTTGCCGCGAACAGTCGGATATGAAATCCCCAGTTCCTTTTCAACTTCTTTGATATTTCCTCTACATGTTAAAAATACTTCCACAAAATGAAGCTGATCCTTTGATAATGATGCCAATTTAGATAATTCAAATTCATTTTCAATCGTAGTGTTGCAATGAGTGCACTGCAACTTTGTAATCTTCAATGTTTTACTACAGACAGGACAATTTGTGATTACTTTATAAGCCATTTTGAAATCCCTTCCTTATATTTAATTTGATCATACTGCAAATAATTGAAAATGTAAATAAAGAAATTAATTTATTCTATAATAAACATTAAAATAATTAATTGATTGATTAATATTATTAATTTATTTCATATCAATAAATAGGATTGGGGTATTGTTTCATGCTGGTATAGTTTAAAGCAAATCATGGACAGACTTGCCTATCCCGATGATCAATTAGCAAAAATGTCTATCTCCATGGTACCCAAGAAATAAAAAAGAAGCTTCCCACAAGTTAGCTGAACTCATGAGTAGCTTCCGTTAAAAGCCTCAATGTAAGCATTTCACTCTCATCTTACTCAAAAAACATTTATATCAAGGATTCGGGGGCATTATTACATCTACCGACCGTAACATGATAGTTTGTAATATCTTTTTGCCGACCGTACTTAACAAGTTTCGTCCTATCATGATGAACACAATCCCTACTTATCTATTTAATCTATGTTCCCTTTTAACCAATACATCATCAAAGTAGCTATTCGGGTTTCCCCAAGCATATAAAGCGATCGTACCATTTGAATGGGAATCATCGATAATAGGTTCTCCAAATATGTTGTTTCCGTCCTGAAACGCCTGGATCTGGTTGCCAATAACCTGGACTTCTATTTCAAAATTGGCACCTTGGGTATATCCTGATTTAGCCACATGGGCCAGTCTCGTTTCTACTCCATTAACGACTTTGAAGAGTTTGTAGAATTTACGCTCGTTGTCCAATTCTAGTTTATAGTAGTTTTCTGGATTCTGATAGCGGAACATCAGACCAATTCCGTCATTATCGGTGGAGCGTAATATAGCGGAAAACGAGTAATCCTTCCAAGAAAACGAACCGCTCTTGTCATAATAAGCAAAGGTACCCTTACGATTGTCAACAGCAGAAACATCCGGAGTATAGATGTTGGAAGATTGTACAACTTCTCCTCTCACAACTGACCATTTAGATGGTGCGTCAATCGTTCCCTCATCCACGACTTTCCAGTCTTTTATTGGACCGTCATCATCACGTTTCTTACCCCCACTAAAATCATCCATCAAGAGATCCCTAGATTGTTTAGCATCATTAACCAGCACATCATCAAAGTAGTTACTCTGATTTCCCCACGAATATAAAGCTACCGTACCTTTTGAATGGGAATCATCAATAATAGGTCCTCCAAATATATCAATTCCATCTCGGTATGCCTGGATCTGATTCCCAACCACCTTGATTTCTAGTTCAAATTTGGTGTCTGGGACATACCCTGGTTCAGCCAAATGAGCCAGTGTCGTTTCCACTCCATCAACGACTTTGAAGAGCTTGGAAAATTTACGTTGGTTGTCCAATTCTAGTTTATAATAGTTATCTTGATCCTGATAGCGGAACATCAAACCAATTCCGTCATTATCTGTGGCACTTAATGTAGCGGAAAAAGTGTAATCCTCCCAATTGATGGCACTGCTCTTGTCGTAATAAGCAAAGGTACCCTTACGATTGTCAACAGCAGGAACATTTGGACCATAGATGTTGGAAGATTGTACGACTTCTCCATTCACAACCGACCATTTGGATGGTGCGTCTATCGTTCCTTCATCCACGATCGTCCAGTCTTTCATATCCCCGTCATCATCACGTTTCTCATCTTCGGTAAAATCTTCATTGAATAGATACTTAATTTTTTTAACATCTGAAGCAGGAGTACCAAGATCAACGTTTTTATATTCAAATTCATTTTGCCAGTCTGTTTTGTATTCATCTAGATAAGGGGAGTAACTGGTTGCTTTTATCGTCCCTGCTTCCGGATCAATTTCCAGAAGACGTATAAAACCATTTCCTCCATTTGCTTGCATTTGATAGTTTGATAGCATTTGGTAGACTTTATTTCCATAGTCTCCTACCGATACACGACGACCTTGACCATCGTTCAATACGTGTCCACTAAGTACCATTGAGATATTTGGATGCAGCTTGACGAATTTCTGCCATATTTCTTCCCCGTCATTAACTCCACCTGGCTCTGAAGCTACACCATAATTATGGGCATTCCAGGCATGTCCTGTATTATGACGTGTCTCATCATAAAACATATAGCTATGCGTTACTACTATGACACGGTGATTGGGATGAGAAGAAACAACCTCGTTCGCCCAATCCAATACAGGATCTCTTGGTCCAAATTCCAGCGAAAGTACTAACCAGTCCGTTCCTCCAGCATTGAAGGTATGATAATTGTTATCGTACTTATCTGGTTCCGCCGGATAAACACCTCCAAAAGTTTCAGTTCCGAAAAAATCACTTACCGGAAAATAGGTATTATATAAAGTAGTATCTCGTGTATTTGCCGAACCGCCTGTACCAATATCATGGTTTCCAGGTAAAACCGTATAAGGAACAACCCCATCTAAAGTTCGCATCGCATCATAAGCAACCTCCCACTGGGGTATATTGTTATTGTTTGTGATGTCTCCCTCGTGAACGACAAACTTGATATTCTGTTCCTCCGAGTTGTCGGCAATCCACTGCGTTTGGGCGCGAAAGATTTCCGGATGGTTCCTTGCTAAGTTTTGGGTATCAGGCAGGACAGCAATTTTAAAAGCAGACGAGCTAGCCTCTGCTTGGGTGGACCCTTGGAAAGAAGAAATCACTATTAAACTGAAAATCATCATTAAAACAAAAACCATTTTAGTTGGTTTCATCTTTTACATCCTTCCTTTTTAATTTTTGGGATAAGGATCTTGAGGTTATCTTTTCCAATGGAAAAACGTCCGTCATTTAACGGGGTTATAAACAGCAAGAGATTATTCCATACCACTTACATAACTGAATTTTCTAAATACTCAACAGCTATAATTTGATCATTTTCTACTAAAATCTTCTCTCCATCTTTCACCTCCCTTAATTATGGTTATAGCATTTGGGGGTTAAGATTTAATTTGCTTTTTGTAAATATTGATTAAATTTTTTATTCTTTTCACAATTAATTGATATATTTGAGTAAGAAAAATATGGTTCCCAATAAAAAAGTCTTTAAAATATATTACCGAACAAGACTATACATCGTAATCTCTTCAACTTTAACTACTTAATTCTCAATACAATAATCAACAAATTTCCTAAAAAGCATTTCATAACTTTTTAGTTCATTTTAGTCGTGTTCTTGAAACGCCTGTCATCCCAATAGTCTTGGTACGCAAATTTTAACAACACAAAAAACCACTCCCTAACTTTTATAGGAAGTGGTTATTGCTATTAATATAAGTTTTTTCATGACTACTTCACAACTTAAGTGAAGATGGGTGAGAAATAGATTAAACTATTTTTTTGATGTCTGGCTTAAAAGCCTTACATCATGCCGCCCAT
>NZ_JBZFLI010000043.1:0-6560 GCF_058315175.1 Metabacillus sp. RB-C-LZQ-3-1
TTTTTTCAGAACAACCGTTTATTGAGAAGGGATGGTATGCATGAGAAGAGTTGATGTAAAAGAGAAGGCAAGAACCCGGGAATTGCGTGTTCTTGAGCAGTGGAAACAAAATGAGACTTTCCACAAATCGATCGAAAACCGAAATGGAAAACCGAACTTCGTTTTTTATGAGGGCCCCCCTACTGCAAACGGAAAGCCACATATTGGGCCATGCTTGGACGTGTCATTAAAGACTTCATCTGCCGCTACAAAACAATGTCCGGTTTCCGTGTCGTCCGCAAAGCTGGATGGGACACGCACGGCCTTCCTGTTGAACTGGGCGTTGAAAAGCAATTAGGTATCTCAGGAAAACAAGAGATCGAAAAGTACGGCATTGCTGAATTCGTTAAGAAATGTAAAGACAGCGTGTTCGAGTATGAAAAGCAGTGGCGCGAACTGACAGAAGCGATTGCCTACTGGACGGACATGGATCATCCATACATCACGCTAACGAACGATTATATTGAGAGCGTGTGGAATATTTTATCCGTTATTCATAACAAAGGATTGCTGTACAGAGGGCATCGTGTCAGTCCTTATTGCCCGGATTGTCAAACCACCCTCAGCTCTCACGAAGTAGCACAGGGCTATGAGGATGTCAAAGATTTGAGTGCCACGGTCAAATTTAAAAGCAAACAAGGCTGTGAAACATTTCTTGCTTGGACGACAACACCCTGGACGCTTCCCGCAAATGTTGCATTGGCGGTAAATAAGGACATTGACTACGTTAAAGTAAAACAAAATGGTGAAGTCTACATTGTCGCGGAAAAGCTGGCGGAGAAGGTCTTGAAGGCAGATTATGAGATTTTGTCCAAGCATAAGGGTTCGGAATTTGTAGGTATTCTTTATGAACCGCCTTTCAGCTATATTCATGCGAACAAAGGACATATCGTTGTGGATGCCGATTATGTCAGCGATACGAGCGGCACCGGGATCGTTCATATTGCACCTGCACACGGGGAGGACGACTACCGCACCGCCAAGCAACACAAACTAGATTTCGTGAATGTCGTCAATTCAGCCGGTTGTTATACCGAACAGATTACGGACTATGCTGGGCGTTTCGTTAAGGATTGCGACATCGATATGGTTAAAGATTTATCCAAACGCAGCTTACTGTTTTCCAAAGAACGTTACGAGCATAGCTATCCTTTTTGCTGGCGGTGCAAATCTCCGCTGCTCTACTATGCTACGGAAAGTTGGTTTATCAAGACGACCGCGGTTAAAGAACAACTGCTCGAAAATAACAGAAAAATCAATTGGTATCCATCTCATCTTCAGGAAGGGCGTTTTGGAAAATTCCTCGAGGAGCTCATCGATTGGAACATTAGCCGAAACCGCTATTGGGGTACGCCGCTTAATGTATGGATTTGCCGGGATTGTGGGTCCGAGTATGCACCCGGCAGTCTAAAGGAACTGAAGGAGAAATCTATGCAGCCGTTAGCTGAAAACCTGGAGCTGCATATACCTTACGTGGACGACATAGTTCTACGCTGTTCCTGCGGCGCGAGGATGCAAAGAACGCCGGAAGTCATCGATGTCTGGTTTGACAGTGGATCGATGCCTTTTGCGCAGTACCATCACCCGTTCGGAGACGAGAAGCTGTTCGATGAGCAGTACCCTGCCGATATCATTTGCGAAGGAATTGACCAGACGAGAGGCTGGTTCTTCAGCCTGTTGGCCGTCTCAACTCTATATAACGGTAAATCTCCATACAAAGCCGTCATTTCAACCGGACATGTACTTGATGAAAGCGGCCAAAAGATGTCGAAGAGCAAAGGCAATGTCATCGACCCTTGGGAAATCATCGAAGAGTTCGGTGCAGATGCGTTCCGCTGGGCTTTGCTGTCCGATAGTGCTCCGTGGAACAGCAAGCGATTCTCGAAGCAAATCGTAGCTGAAGCTAAATCGAAAGTGATCGACACACTGGTTAATGTTCATTCGTTTTATGCGCTATACGCGACGATTGATCAATATACTAAGGAAGACCATCCGAAGATGGCCTCCGCGAATGAATTGGACCGCTGGATATTGTCGCGGCTGAACAGCACGTTGCAAGAGGTTACGAAAGGTCTCGAAGTGAACGACTTTTTGAATCCGGCGAAGCAAATCGAAGTGTTGATCGACGATCTCAGCAACTGGTTCATCCGCCGTTCGCGTGACCGTTTTTGGGGCAGTGAAATGACCGTGGATAAGGTATCCGCCTATCAGACCCTGGAGGAAGTATTGCTGACGATTGCCCGAATGATGGCTCCGTATACTCCGTTTATTGCAGAAGATATTTTCGGTAACCTTGGAGGAAAAGGAAGCGTTCATCTGACGGATTTCCCGAAAGTGAATGAATTCGCCGGAGATAATAAACTGGAAGCCGAAATGGGAACCGTGAGGCAGATCGTCGAGTTGGCAAGAAGCGTTCGAAATGAAACCGGAATTAAAACTCGGCAGCCGTTGTCTGAGCTGATTATTTTGCATAACCATGATTTTAACTTGGCCAGGTTCGAAGATATCATTAAGGACGAAATGAATGTGAAGGAAATCCGGATCGAACAAAACGATAGCGAACTTGTCGATTTCAAACTTAAATTGAATTTGAAAGTGGCCGGCAAAAAGTATGGTAAATTCGTCGGTTCTCTTCAAAATCAATTAAAGGAACTGACCGCTCACGAAACCAAACAAATAGTCAATCATGGTTTTTTCAACACAACCATTGCCGATGAAAATTTTCATATCTCGATTGACGAGCTACTTATAGAAAAACATGCTAAAGAGGGCTTCGCTTCGACAGCCGGTTACCAAATGAACGTCGCTCTGAATACGGTAATCACTGAGGATCTGTTTCAAGAAGGTGTTGTACGTGAAGTCATTCGCGCTATTCAGGACTACCGTAAGAAACTGGATCTGCCGATTGAGAAACGCGTGAACCTCGTACTTGATGTCGACCCGAAGGTGAAAGAAGCAATTGAGCGGTTCGAACACGTATTGAGAGAAAACGTGCTTCTGTCAAGGATCAGATACGATGATAAGGAAGGAATGGAAATGGTTTCGATCGAGGGAAAAAATGTAGGAATTCTCATCGAGTAGCTTATTTTTAGGAGCAAATAGAAACCTAGACTTTAATTTATCTAAAGTAGAGGAACGGTTGGCTTGAAAAAAACGTTTGGTCTACGGTATAAGTTCATGTAAATGAAATTTATGCCGTAGACTGAAGGAGGAGTGGAACCGTATGTAGTAGTAGTCGTTCGTCGGATTTACTCGGATACGCCTGTGATTACGGAGGGATTTGCGGGTTGGAGCTTGGGCCGAATAAAATTACAATCAACGCGATAGCGCCGGGGCCGGTGAACATGGAACTGTTTACCGCCGGGAAATCTATGGGTTGTCATTCAAATGTTTACTTGATTGCAGACGCTGAAGCGAGTGCAGATACATTGAATCCTTTTACGATGAGCCATACTGCTAAGATCATTTCATTAGCTGCTACTGGTAGTGCCAAAATAGAACCCCAAACAGAAACTTGCTGAATGACACCGAACATGACTAATAATGCTTCAAGGAAAACAAGAGTTGCCCCAATCATACCTAAAATGGGTATAAATTTGGGCACAAGCTTGGTTTTATAAAATATATAACTATACATCATAGTGTTAATGCCAAGCATAAAACTAGGACCAAGTAAAAATGTCCAGTCATGTATCGCTTTTAATGCTGTCCCTGTTGCTTGGAAAGAAGCAATGTTCGGAGACGCTGTTGCTACAAATTCCCTACTTAAGGTCAAAAGAGACAAAACGCTGATGATACCAACCGTAATAATGACGGCTTCAAGAAATCTAAAGCAAACATGCCAAAGAGCAATAGTTTCGTTGTACTTTCTTAAATACGGAAACATCGTTGTTGAAGTGCCGACCGCAGAAACGACGAGAATTAATTCCAGTAATGCTCCAACGATCACCTGAGTGGCATGCTTAGAACCTTCAATCAGGTAATCGGGATCTTTTAGGATAGGATTGTATAAAATTAGACCTATTATTGCTGTAATTGCTGCAAGTATAAACAGTACACCTACAATGAATGAACTCTTTTTGATAGAAAAATTCATTTGTTGTCTCTCCTTCATTTCATAAATTTATAGTCAGTACAAGGAAATCATCGCAGTTCTTACTCCTTTGAGTTATCCCCGTAAAAGAATACCTCTTCCAAAGGTAAGTTGAAGGCGTGAGCAATGCGAAAAGCCAGTTCCAGAGAGGGGGAGTAGTTACCCTTTTCCAGGGCAACAATAGTTTGTCTTGTTACGCCCACCTTGTCAGCCAGCTGCTGCTGGGTCATTTCATTATGGTTGAACCGTAATTTTCGGATGTGATTGCCGACAAGATTTTTGCCCATATTAGACTCCTTTCCTGTAATGGTAAAGTTTCGTTATAGAGCCGGTCACATCGGAAATGAATCCTGAAGCGATCAGGATCATGAACATCACCTGTGACGGCTGATCAATGACCAGCGAACCCATGGCAAGAAGAAAGCCGAGAATAAACACAAAAAATGAGTTTCGGAAGGCTTTCAAGTCAATGAGCTTATCCAGTTCATCCGCAAATGTCGGTTCCTTTTCTCCGGTCGTCATCCTAAAGACCATGTTAAAAATAATGCTGATAATGATATGCGCGACGATTGAAACCAATGTCAAGAAGAGAACGAAGGAACCCCAATAATGAAAGGTTTCCGTCGACTTCAGCCCCTCCTTGGGAAACTGCGGGTACATGTACGCACAATACGATCCGAAAATGATTATTGCGCTGATCAACGATACGATGCTCTTCTTTTCTTGATAGGTCATGCACTACACCACCTTTACATTTTTAAGTTAAGTTTGATATACATCATGTAATGAATTCCATACATAATGTAAAGTTTATTATACACTAAAAGCCGGACACCGCCTACTAGGGTTCCAGCCAATCGAACAGCTTTAGGGATTGGATCAGTTATAAGTATCTCACTAAAGATTTCCATACCTTTATTTTCAAATTTGGCAACAATTTAGGATGAATCCTAAGAAAATAAGGTCAACCAGAAAAAACTGGTTAACCTTATAATAAGAACGTATCCGTTTAGCGTAGGGGCCTGATTTTCCGCTGCCGCATGGTGTAAAGGACTGAACGTCTAATTTACTCTAAATCTTCCATCTTTAGCATTTCCGACTCATACGATCGGAAGGCATTTTCCATCCCCATGACCACATCTTTAATCTTCGTGTACCCTTTAGTGTAAGGAAGCGAATCTCTGATTTCTTCCCACATATAGTGGTATTGACGCAAGTCCTCTGTCTCGCATACGGCGAAATCCGTATATTCTTTCCCGGGCAGCGCCTCCGCATCAAAGAAACGTACCTTTACGTGCTGTTCGTATTTTTGAATGATTTCCTGTAACGATGCCGCATGTTTCCTTCGTTCCTCCCGAGGCAATGCTAGCCAGGAAGGATAAAACTCCAGCAACACAATCATCATGTACCGCATCTCTTCATCACCTTTGCCCTTTATTTATTCCTATTTTAGCAATGAAGTGACCGCAGCACATTAACATAGGTTAATCATTTCCCGACCGGAGCAGGCGGCTGAGGGAAACCGGAGAAATGCCTAAATATGACGCAATGTGGTACTGTGGGATGCGCTTTTCCAAACCGGGGTATTTTACCAAAAACGCCTCATACCTTTGCTTCGCATTCAAATACAGAAGCTCACGCTCCCTCTCTTCCTTTCGGGTATATAACCTTTCGACGCTTTTGCGTACGAACCTTTCCCATGGATGGCTGATGTCCATAAGCTCCTGGAGTACGCCATAAGATATTTCAATAACGGTGGAATCCTCCATTGCTTCGATCGTAAAAGAGGAAGGCACCCCCATCAACATTGCACCGTATGAAGTAGCAAAATCGTTTGCCAACGTAAATGCTACGTTGTATTCCCTGCCATCGGAAAGCGGGTAAAACAGACGAAATAAACCTTCCGTGCAGAAGTAAGCATGGTTCACCAATTCTCCTGCTCGAATAATCGATGCTCCTTTGGAGATCCGCTTTATATATGTCCGCTCAACCAGCAAGCTCCAATCTTCATCTGACAGTACTGCTGCTTGGGGAAGCGTTTTTAATGAGGTGTAGTATTTGTCCATAAGTCCTCATGTAAATGGTTTAGGATCTTGGCTTTCATTTAAGATCGTCGAAATTCCGTAATAGGCGCCTCTCCAGCCCATTCTCGTCGGTTATCAGTTCCTTCATGATCGGAATACTCATATCGGTATTCGGGTTGTATTTAAGGCCCCAATGCATAATGGCAAATACAACCGGAAACAGATCAAGTGCTTTTTGTGTGGGCCGGTACATCGTTTGTGCGCGGTTCGTCTCGCCTTCTATTTTTACGAGTAAGCCCGTTTCAACGAGCGATTGGAGCCGTGCGCTCAATATATTGGTTGAGATACGCTCGCGCGAAGCAAGAAACTCGCGGTAATATCGCTTATTGTGGATGAGGACATCG
>NZ_JBZFLI010000044.1:0-6234 GCF_058315175.1 Metabacillus sp. RB-C-LZQ-3-1
CATTTTTCTAGAAAAAAGCTTCCACCTATTTTCATTGGCTTGGTGCTTCTTTCTAGCAGTTTCTGAATCCATTTTAGGAATAATATCAATGTTCAAGAATTAATCCCCCTCTACATTTCTCTGTCAAAACTTTGATATTTTTGTTTCGATTTACCTTTACCTTGTACTTTTTGTTGTTGGCGTTGTTGTTGTCTAGTCATTTCTCGCCCTGCTTGTTCAATGCCTTTCATAACTGCGTCTAACAAGCCAAGTCCTTTTTCTTGGGATTGGATTTGTCCTTGATATTCAGGAACCTTGGCTTCCATTTTTCCAAAAGAATCTACCTGTTTTTCAAAGTCGGCTCTTCCAGTGATGCCTTCCTTCTGCATGTAATTCTTATAGCTATCACGGGCAGTTACTGCACTGTCATATTCTCGCTTGGCTGATTTAGAAACAAGCATTTTCCCTTTAAGGAATGGGTTGTTCTCATATTTTTCAACAATGGCTTGGTGTTTTTCAAAATCTTTTAGATAACGTTCTGCACGCTGCAAGCGTCCTTTCGTCTGATCTACACGAGAAATTTCTCCTTGAAGCCTTTGAATTTCTGATTTTCGGTTATTTACGGTCTTTTCAATGCTCTCGATTGGGACAGCTTTACCTTTCCCATACTTAGAATTGACATCAACGATATTGAGAGCCGTTTTAAAGCTCATATGACGCATTTCAGGGCGTTCAGGATACAAAGAAGCCACCTGACGAACAAAAGCGTTTTTATGGGCAATTTCAGCCTTCTGAAGCACATCACGTTCAGAACGGATATATTGACGAGTGTTTCTGTTTTTCTCCAGGAGTCCTGGACGCTCTGCTTCATGTTGAGTTTTAACCTGGCTAAATTCTTTTTCGTTATTGAAACCAAGCTTTTCACGGTGGTAGTTCAGCTTTTCATCATGGAATTTGATTTCGCCTTTTGCCCTCGAAATCTCTTGTTCGGCTCTTTCTTTCGTGATTCGATTTTCCTTTAATTTCAATGGGTTAAGCCAATTAATATTTTCAATTCGCTTTTCAGCTTCCTGAATCTGTTTCTCGAAAGAATGAATCCATCTGAAATGATCGGAAGCTCCTCGGATAGTCTCGTCTTTCCAACGGATATAACTATCATTTTTATTTAAGCGTTCATCCCATTTATCAAGCTGATTGTAACGATTTTTGATGTTTGGCAAAGAAGATTCAGCCTTCAAAACTTTCGAAGCATTTTGAAGGTCTACACGTTCTGCAAAAGTATTAAATCTTTCAGCATTTTGTTTCTGTGCTTGCTGGCGAGCCTTCTCTTGTTCCAACGCTTGTTTTTCTTCACGGTACTTTTGGAGATCCACGACAAGAGCGTTGTACTCCTGACGGTCACGGTTGATATTTCCTTTTTCCGTTTGGACACCACGCTTTTCCATCTCATGAGCAACATGGCCAAGATGAACAGTCGGAAGCTGTTCAAGTCCACGTGCTTCATGAGAAAGGTGAGAAATCCGTTCTTGAATCCCCTCTTTTTCTAAAGCTTTATTCGCATGGTTCGCCCATTCTTCACGCCATTGTTCAAGCATTTCTTTCTTGTTCCAGTCACGATTTTTCGGACCGAATCCATCAGTTGTAATTTCTCTAGTGGTCAACATGACATGAGCATGAGGATTTTCTTTATCGTCTCTATGTATCGCAATATCAGCAATCATGCCTTTATTTACGAACTGTTCTTGAACATAGTTTTTAATTAATTCTTTTTGTTGGTCATTGCTTAACTCTCTAGGTAAAGCAATATTTATTTCTCGTGCTAATCGTGCGTCTTTTCTCTTTTCGGATTGCTCGACTTCATTCCAAAGACGCTCCCGATCACGCACCCATTCAGGAGAATTGGAAGGGGCAAGAATCATAGTATCCGGTTGCACTTCTCGAACATAGTATTTGGCTTCACCGGTGCGTTCATCTGTTAAACGTTCACCTGAACGATAAGAAGCAGAAGCAACAGCAGATTGCCCCTTCCCTCTTGAAATAACCTGTGCTGAAAAATGATAGATTGCCATGATTCTCACCTCTCTTTCGTCGCTACGCGAATCCCATTTTAACCGAAACGGAAAAGGAAGTACCGAAGGTGGTTACTTTTCTGTTTTGGCTTCGCCGATAGGCGATTAGTCTTTTGTTGCTTTAGCAACTTGCCGATTTCGGCAAAGGTTTTTTTCTTTTTGTTGCGAAGCAACCGCACAACATCGGTACGATGTGTAAGTGCGCCCTTGCCCTTCGTTCTTCGGGAATCAATGCCACACTCCATTGTGGCGATTCTTGCCTTTTGTCTAGTATTCTAGCACTAAATTAGATATAATTAAAGAAAAATATGGCATTGCAGGAGGGTTTTAGAATTGGCACGTAAAACGGACGCAGAACGTTTACAAGAATTAGAGGAAAAAATGGAGCAGATTAAGGCGAAGAAACAACAAGTTGCAAGCCGACTCGCTCAAAAAGAAAGAAAGGAACGTACACGCCGATTGATTCAGGTGGGTGCGATTTTTGAAAAATATTTTGATATTGTCGGTGAAGATCAAGCCGAGAAAGTAGCTTACGGAATGAAAGAAGCAGTAGAGAAGCATAAAGAGAAATTAATGAACATTGATGTGGAGAAATCCAAAGAACAAAACAAGCTAGTTTATGAGGTTCAGGAGGAACGCTTAATCATGCCAGAAGGTGAAAAAGCCCCTTACCAACCTTAATGCCTTTAGGGCATTTTCCCGTTGCCTTTATGGCAACGTTTATCTTTAGGAGGTGGGGAATTGATTTGTTCATATTGCCAAACAGAGAGCAGTAATTTAGCAAGCGAATGCGAATTTTGTGGTGCTCCTTTGAAGAAGCAGCGTCCCAAAATGAGAGAGTTTATTTATCTAGAACAATGTGAACTTCCCTTTGGGGAGCTGTCGCTCTTTCATACTTACGATCTGTTAATCTTGCTTCGACTGGTGAGAGAAGAAAGGACGAAATGTTATCACCTCATGAGAGGCGTTCAGAAGGGTTCTAAATTGATTGAAATAGATTCAGAGACTTTAGCCTTTGGAGAAAGTGAATACAGGCGTTATACGGCTCGTATGAGGGTTGTAGAAGGGCTTTTGATAGATAGGATGGGGTACAAGCCTAAAAGAGTAGATAACAAGCTTCTAGAGAGTTTGAGAGGGAAAATTGAAAATGGGTAGTAAAAAAGGAGTTTTATTGATATTGTCGAAATTAGAGAAATAGAAAAAACCCTCAAGTTTAGCCGACTCGGAGGGTTTCTTAAAACAAGCAAGGGATTAGTCCCTTTATTCGATTTGTTATATTTATATTCTACCATATCGGGACTAATTCCTGCTACATAAGGGAGAGAAAAAGTAGTGGGAAAAAATGTTGTTAATTTTAGTGAAGCAGAAAGAAAAGCAAGATTAAGGGATTTAGAGAATGAGAAAATTTTATCTGATGAAGAAATGGCGATAGCCCAAGAACTTCAAGCGAAAGCTAATGCTAGAGGAATGAAGCTTGTGCCTGATAAAAAAATAAAAAATAACACTCATTTCGTTCAGATCATTCAACAAAACTTTCGTTATCTAAGAGAGCAAAATTACCTTACATTAGCTGAAAAAGGCTTTCTGTTAGATATTTCAGAGTTTGTAGGGTTTCTATCAAATTGCATTGTTGACGATATAACTAAAAAGAGTCCAGTACCTTTAAATCAGTCTGACTTAGCTAAAGCTTTAGGTAGGGGAAGAAATAAAATAAGTCCTTTAGTAAATAGCTTAGTTGATAAGGGCATTATGGCTCGTGCTGAGTCGGGGTTAGAGGATAATAATGCTAGAGCTTATGCTTTATATATAAATCCAAATATCATGTTCTCAGGCTCCAAAGATGATGTTAACGAGACTTTAAAAACAATGTTTAAGAAGGCTATGAGAAATCCAGTTCTAAAAAAATTACCTATCAAATTATTTTAAAAAGTCCTTGTTTAAGGGCTTTTTTCGTTGTTCCCAAAATCGGTAACAATTGTTCCCAAAATCGGGAACAACGAGAAATCTCAAAACCCTTGATACATAAGGTTTTTTTACACTTTATAAAGCTTGTCCCTCTCACTCTTATATTAAATAGCAATTCGCCCTTTGTTTTGCAACACCTAATTTTATATATTTTTCGTTATCTGCCCTGAAGGCAAAAAAGGTTGCCATTAAGGCAACCGAATCTGTCTGTAAGGAGGGAGGACTGCTAAGAAAAATAGACCTCCCTTGAACTTTGGTTAGGTAAATATTATATCATGGCTTCTGTTGTGAAGCTTTATAACATCCTTCTTCCCCAATGCCAGTATCAATAACGGGGTAGAGTCCTGAAAATGCGGATTTACAACGGTAATGTAATTTTCACCCATAAATAAAGCCGATTTTAAGAAATCGACTGTTGAACTAAAGCTCCCTTTACTTTAAGTACATTTCTTCACAATCTTTAGATTAATTTATTGGATTATTTTTATGTGAAAGAGTGATATTAAATAAGAGCTTTAATTCGATTGACAAAAAAACCGTCCAGACGGTATATTATATGTATCTAAGTTATGGAGGTTATTATGTCTATTTCAAAGCATGCTAATAAGAAAAAAAATATATTGATTGCTGCATCTGAAATTGTAAAAGAAGAAGGAGTTGTCAAACTCACATTAGAGGCAGTCGCCCAAAGAGCTGGCGTGAGTAAAGGTGGATTATTATACCATTTTCCTAGCAAGGAAGCATTAATTAAAGGAATGGTGGAAGATTGGACAAATAATTATTTCGAATGCATTAATACGTTAGTTAATAACGACGATGATAACGCAATAGGAAAATGGAATAGGGCTTATCTTAAATCTACATTTTCCGATTTAGAAAACAATAATCTAAATTCCGCACTAATGGCTACTATGTTTATTAATCCAGATTTATTAGATGAATTCCGGCAGAGATACGATATTTTGCATACAAAGTTAATAACTGATGGAATTGATCCTGTCAAAATAACAATTACAAGATTATCCATAGATGGTCTTTGGTTTTCAGAAATATTTGGAATGGCACCATTAAATGAAGAACTAAAAACACAAGTTTTTGATGAACTAATAAACATGATTCAGGAGGACGAATAATGTCATATCTATATTTAGCACTTGCAATAGTGGGGGAGATTATTGGCTCTTCCCTATTAAAAGCATCTGAAGGCTTTTCAAAACTCTATCCTACAATAGGGGTAATAATAGCTTTCGTTGGTTGTTTTTTCTTTTTATCCTTGTCGCTAAAAACAATCCCCTTAAACACTGCATATGCATTATGGGCAGGTTTAGGACTTGTTTTGACTACAGTAATTTCAGTTTTAGTTTGGAAGGAAAAACTTAACATGGCTAGCATTGCAGGAATAACACTGATTCTTGTAGGAGTTGTAATATTGAATTTGTTTGGACCAGGACATGGAGAATCTGGTCATGAAGCAAGCGAAACTATTACAATGAATGAGACAATGGAATAACACATAAAAAAGTCCTTCTTAATAAAGAGAAGGACTTTTTAGCTTAATTAAGGGTATTTTTTGAAGTCCTTATTCAACAAACCTGCGTACGTTAGTTTAAGTGTATCACTTCACAATTCCAATAGAGTAGAGTTTATTGAGACATAATGAAATTAGCGTTTTAAATGACTTCTGACTGTCTCATAAGACTTGTATCAAATGCTTACCGTTGTAAATCCGCATTTCCCTGACGCTACCCCATAACGTAGTGAGTCTTATTGGAATCCTGATCAATACAAGGCTTTATTTCAAAAATGGGTTCTAGTGTGCCACCGATCGGACGGTTTGGAAGAGGGAAAAGCACTCTTATTTCAGCGTTCGGGTCACATTCTTTTAGTAATTCTATTAGCTCTGTGACCTTCATCAAAACACCCTCTTTTTCATTTCATCATCAATCAATTTGTTGCAGTATTGATGAACTGGAACAACTCTCTTTGAGCATTCTTTAAATGCTTCAGGAGTTTTTAATTTGCAAGTACCACAATCAGAAACCTTTATTTTTCGATTCGGTCTCTTTTCTGTAGGTGAGGGTATTTGAATAGGCTGAGTATAAATACATAAATGATCATAGTCCACATGGTGTAGTATGAATTTTTTTGAAGGCTTCCCACACCAAGAACATTTATTATTATTTTCGTTAATTACAAAGTCTTTCATGGAGGGATTCTTTTG
>NZ_JBZFLI010000045.1:0-3828 GCF_058315175.1 Metabacillus sp. RB-C-LZQ-3-1
TTCGCTTGTCCAATCCATCACATCGCAATGACGACTGGAATAATATCTTAACATTATAAAATAACATTGTCAACAAAAAATAAAATGTTTTTTAAATGTTCATCATCAGAGTTTGAATCGCTCGTGACTAGATTTATATTTTACCAATCAATCTGATATTTATCAACTGGTATATCCTGGTATCAATGACGAAAAGTTAAATACTTTTGCCCTAAATAATTTAATATTGTATAAAAACACGCAGATAGTAATATTGATAACTCTTCGCGATACAAATTTGATCCAAATATATTCTCCAATAATAAATGATATCCAATAGAATACGACATAAAATAACTTACTAATATAACAAAAATAAAAAGCAGTATCCCTTTTTTATTTTCTATATTACTTTTAAATGTAAAATTACGATTTAGATAATAACTAACCGTAGCCCCAACACTGTTTCCAATAAATGTTGAAATCCAATATGATAGCTTAAACACCTCTAACAATAGAAATATTATTGAAATTCCTAAAATAGTATTTAAAACTCCTATAAGAATGAACCTAATAAAAGTATTATTAAAGTAATTCTCTATGATCTCCACCATTAGAGTCTAATTTCCTTTCGATCAATTGTTGTGTCAAACTGAGAGTATTAATATCGATACTGTATCTTGGACGTCTTTTAGACTCTTTATAAACCTTTCCTATATATTCTCCAATTAATCCAATTGCAATTAACTGCAATCCTCCTATTAACCATATAGAAGTTATAAGCGATGTCCAACCAGTTTGTGTTTCTCCAAGAAATTTTAGGGTAATAAAATAAGTGCCGAATAACAAGCTAGTAAAAAAAGAAAGTATCCCTACAAGCATGACAAATCTTATAGGTGTAACCGAGAATGAAGTAATGCCTTCAAATGCAAATGATAGCATTCTTTTTAAAGGATATTTTGTATCACCTGCAAACCTTTCTTTTCTATCATAGTAAACTGATGTTGATGGGAAACCGATTAAAGGAACAATTCCTCTTAAAAACAAATTTACCTCCTCAAACTTCTCTAACTCTTCGACCGCCCTCTTACTCATTAACCGGAAATCTGCATGGTTATAGACTAGATTTACCCCTAATTTTTGCATCATTTTATAAAATCCCACTGCAGTGGCTTTTTTGAACAATTTATCTGTATCCCTTTTTTTCCTTACTCCATATACAATATCGAATCCATCTTTATATTTTCTAATAAAATCCTTAATTACACCTACATCATCTTGCAAGTCTGCATCAATTGTAATAATGCAATCAGATGTTTTACTCGCAGTGATCATTCCTGCTAATAATGCATTTTGATGACCAACGTTTCTTGCCAATTTTAAACCATGTATCATTTTACTTTCTAGACTATTTTTATAGACAATTGACCATGTACGATCTCTACTCCCGTCATCAACGAACAATATTTTACTATCTATTGAAATCTCATTAATATCAATCAAATGTGTTAATTCATATTTCAAAGCAGATATAGTCTCTGGTAATACTTCTTCCTCGTTATAACAAGGCACAACGATTGTTAATACAGGATCAATCATGTTAAAACCTCCAGCTTTATAAGACTTTGTATAAATAAATTTTCCATGCAGATGACTTTTTTTGAAATGTCCTTTCTAATTCCAAATTATTCTCATTAGCGTTCTCTATCGGAATTGCGGAAAAAATATACGATCCTCCTAAGTCTTTTAATGCTTTTGTATTTAATTCAAGATTTTCAATTGTTTTCTTAGAATTCTTTTTAAACATGTAATGTTTACCAAGCTCATCAGTAAAAATATAACAGCGGCCACCCCACTCATCAAAATAAGTTCGAATTGTCTTATTTTTCTCAAGCTCTTTTGCAATAATTTCTCTAAATTGATACTTATATGAAAGTGGGTAGAAATTGTTATAGGTATCAAGAGTGTAAAAGCCATTGTATTGTGCAATAGCTGGGTGAATTCCTATACTTGCTATCCTGTAATCTTCCTGTGGCAAACCGATATATAGTTTAATTTCCTGAAACATTTCTTCAGCATAAAACTCTTTTACTGACGGTTTTTTATGATAAATAATTTCATCATTAAAGCAAAATAGCAAAATGACTTGCGCAATGATAAAAAATGTTGCATACGATTTCCATCTTTTCCTATAATTCCATATAATTTTGAGCCCTAGAGCAAATCCAACATATATGACCAAAGGCCTTAAAAAATGAAACCTTGCAAAATTAAAAGTATCCATTACATGGAACTTTTTGGTTAATGGTAACCAACCTTTATAAAACCAAAAAGCATACCAAGCGGATAACAAAAAGTTTAAAATAAGAAGCCATATAAATCTCTTTTCTTCCTTCCATAATTTCTTGAAAATAATTAAGAAAAGAGAGATTAACATAACTGCTAAAATAAAAATTCCATGGACTGTCATCACATGAGTGTGACCAAGGACAAAGTTTTTAAATGTTAACCGAATGACTCTCCATAAAGGTAGTCTCGCATGAAAATATTCATCTCTACTATTAGGTACATTATCAAACAGGAAGGAATATACTAATCGGTACTCAACTATCAAATAAATTGCAGTCATGTAAAACAGAGCAAATAGAAAATGATAATTTCGTTTTCCTCTGATAAAATCGATCACCCAGAAAACACCTATACCAAATAGAAAAAAGAAAAATCCTAAAACAATACTTGAGTAAAATGGAAGAAGGGTTAAAACAATATATTGCTTCCACGTTCTAGTTCCGTTTCTTATATGTAAAAAAGACCAAAGAGCAAGCGGCATCCCTAATGTACTTAGCATTCCAGAAGGCCAAAAAGGCGTTAAAGCAAATGCAAGGGCAACTCCAACATTGATAAGGTGATATTCTTTACTTTTTAGGAAATGATCCTTTAAAAGTAAATACATGCCTATAAAAGCAAATAATCTAGTTATGGTTTGACTTAAAGCATAAGCAAACATAGTAGGAAACAAAACATACAGCCACACAATTAAACTAAATTCTGTACCATATGCGTTCCTTGGCAGCCCATTAATAACTTGAGGAATAGTAGCATTAGTTGACCCTAATAATTGTCCGCTGTCACTCAACACCTTATACCAAGCGATATTCGAATCAAGATTATCATGAACTCGAATATGAGCATTCTCTCCTAAAAGATATAATGGTGATAGATATAAACAGATAATAAATAAAGCACAAGTTATTAAAATTTTCTCTTTGTTCATTCTACTAACAAGCAATATCCACACCTCTAATTAATTACCAATTATCTAATGGTACTATTAAGGTTTACAAAATCAGGATAAAAATACTAAGAAAGTTCATTATTAAATTTTAGTGATGATAAACATAAGAGAACCTTCGGTTTTTTATTTTTCACACACAAAAAAAGACCAGTATCTCTACTGATCTTTTTCACTCTTCTTACTTGGCGACGTCCTACTCTCACAGGGGGAAACCCCCAACTACCATCGGCGCTGAGAGCTTAACTTCCGTGCTTAACTTCCGTGTTCGGATTTCGGCTTGCGATAAGCGACGAATCTCCGCGTCAGCTTGTTCGTTCAGATCCTCATGTGCCAACTACCCACACTCCGGTCTTCTCTTTCTGCGCTTCCTAGATCTTCTTGCTTCTCCCAAGCCTCAGGCTAGTAGTTTTAATTTGTTTTGTTCTTTTAAAAAACCTTCGGTTTTTATTTATTTTTCCACACAAAAAAAGACCAGTATCTCTACTGATCTTTTTCACTCTTCTTACTTGGCAACGTCCTACTCTCACAGGGGGAAACCCCCAACTACCATCGGC
>NZ_JBZFLI010000046.1:0-3305 GCF_058315175.1 Metabacillus sp. RB-C-LZQ-3-1
ACCATTCGTGCCAACACTCATAAAAAATGGTAAACTAGTAAAGGATGAAACAGTTACCCAGATACATAAACTAGCGACAAAAACGAAATCTGGTGCACATTATGTCTATAATGAAGTAAAAGGTGGAATGCATGTTCTCTTACAAAATCAGAACATGAACTTTGCGTTTGCTGGGGCAGATGGTGTAAAACCACTTCTATCCAATGTGATGAATTCGAAGGAAATTAGTAAGAGGATTGAAAAAGTTGGGGGAGTTATTACTAAGGGTACAATTAAAGATGTTAAGAATTATAGAAAGACATTTTTTGATGAATACCCTGAGCTTGAAGGAAGTGTTGTAGTTCATCATGCTATTGAGCAACAAGTTCTAAAAAAATACCCTGAACTGTTTACACTTGAGGAAATTCATGCTCTAGAAAATCTTAGAGGAATACCCAAAGAAATAAACAGTGATCTTCACTTATCTAAAATAAGAAAAGATTGGAATAGATTTTATAGAAATCACCCAAATCCTACAAAAGAGGAAATAATAAATTATATGATCAAATTAGATAAAAAATATGGAGAAAACTTTAACCCACCAGTTAAAAGGTGAGTTTAAGTAGGAAGGACGATAATTAATGATATTGTATTTTTTAGAGCCAGAAGTATCTGGTGGTCATGGTGAACAAACAATTTATGGGACAGAAGAATATGTTAAAAAAAAGGGTATATCAGGGAAAATAAAGTTCTTGCATTATGAGTTTGAGGGGTGGCTAGGAGATGACCTTTTAGAGTCAACACCAGCTTTTATAGTATCAAGCTATCTTGAAAAAGAATTGAAAAAGAGTGAATTTAAAGACTTTAAATTAGAAGAATGTCTTATAACTAAGTCAGAGGTATTTTTGGAACTGTATCCAAATAAAGAAATCCCTTCATTTATAAGATTTATACCGCTTGGAACAGTTGAAGTAGAGGGAGAAAAATTCAATAATTGGTCCGGACACCATTTTTGCCTATCGCCAAAAGGAGAGTTGGTAGTAACCCAAAAGGCTTTAGACTTTTTAAAGAAGTTTTCAATTAATAATTGTGATATTACAAGCCTAACACAAGCTTAACTTTGATACCTTAGAGGAATTATCCTCTAAGGTATTTTTATAATGAGGAGTTGGAATCTTGAATGAATAAAGAGGAATTAACCAATTTTATTAAGAGAGATATGGAATCAGATGATTTTACTGGAGGAGTAGATGACAAACAAATTGATTATGTTCAAGATACCCTAAAGTTAAAATTGCCAGAAAGTTATAAGTGGTTTTTAAAAAATTATGGTTCTGGTGGGTTATTTGGAGTTGATATTTTAGGAGTGGCTAAGTCGAATAGAACTCCTGTTGTTGTTAACACAAAGAGATATAGAGATTTAGGATTGGAAAAAGATTTGGTAGTTATCGAAAATGCTGGAGAATATGTTTATTGTCTATATACCAGCGAAATGGAGAATAATGAGTGCCCAGTAATAGCGTGGAATAGACTAGGGGGACTTGATGACTACATAACAGCAAAGAATTTTTATGAGTTTTTATCACAAAGGTTATTGGATGCAAAAGAAGCATGGGAAGAAGATTTTTAAAGATAGATAAATAGAATGTATTTATAAAAGAGATTAAAGAAAATCAAAAACTCTTGGTAGTTGTACAATCAAGGATTTGTATAATGATATTTTATTATGAAAAATTGTACTATAATTAGGCTAGATGACATTTTAATCTAATGAAGTATGGTTAAAGGGAACAAGCCAAAAAATTACGAAATTAAACAGGATTGTTGGTTTAAAGGTTGAAATAGTAATAAAATATTTTTTTATAGCCCACAATAAAGCACTTGATTGCCTATAAAGTAACAGGTGCTTTTTGTTTTTTTATGTGATATTTATGCATGGATAGCATGAATGATGTTTTACTGAAATTCATAGTAGTTATTTAGTTTACTAACTTTCAGCTAGACTCCATGCCAGTTATTCACCTAGTTACTGTATCGGCATTAATAGCTGAAATAGGTGATGTAAGACGTTTTCTAAATGCCAATAAATCAGCATGCTTTGCGGAGAGTGTGCCATTTTACTTTGGGTAAACAGGGAAAGATAAGGAACAAAAAAGCAAAGAAGGCAATTGGGCGCTGCACACTTTATTTTATAACCTCGCAGTTCAGCTACAAAGAAGAAAAGAGAAGATACCATTCAAGCAGTAGATTCGTTGGATCAACAATTATTAGAAGAATATAAGGTATCAGAAAGTGCCGAATTTCACATCGGAGCTCTTTTTCAACAATTGCTAGAAGCAACAGTACAAGGCAACACAATTTCTCCTATTCACTTTGATGCACAAGCATATAAAGCGAGTGAAGCATATCAACTAACTGATGAAGTAAAGCAATATGCAGATGACTACCTTACTAGTGTTGGTACGCTGCCTGTCTATGATTAAGTAAAAGTTGGAATACTAGATCTCCTTGATCAGAATAAATTAGCGAGTAGAAGATAATAAAAATTCTGGAGGGAATGTTTTGGATAAAAAAAGTATAAACAAAGCAATAAGGAATGCTATTAAATTGGGGGATATTAAGGAAGTTCAGCAATTAATAGGTGATGATAAAGAAATATTAAATACAATGACTGCATTCGGTACTTGGTTACACATAGCTGCAAAGCATGGACACTTTGAAATAGTTAAATTTCTAATTGATAAAGGTATAGATATTGATGCTAAAGGCGGTACTTTTGATGCTTCTGCATTAAATTTGGCAGCAGGAGCAGGACAATTGGAAATAGTAAAATATTTAATAGAGTCTGGCGCAGAATTAGATGAGAGCTTAGCAAAAAGAAATCCATTGTTTGGAGCAATTTATGGTGGGCATAAAGAAGTAGTTGAGTTATTAGTTGATTCTGGTATAGATATTTCAATACGATATAGTGGAGAAAATATGAGGAATATGGATGCGTATGAATATGCTAAAGAATTTGGTCAAACTCAAATTGCTGAGTATTTGAAGCAAAAGTTAGATGAGAGAAAATAAGAAAAAGAACAACAATTCAATACTAATTTTCTTGTTATACAATTTTAAAGTTCACAGTAAAGCACTTGATTGTCCAAAAAGACAACAAGTGCTTTTTGTATTAAATTTTATGCTTAAAATCAAAGGGTTTTTTCAGGTCTAAATTGACCTGGCTGAAGCCTTGCTCCGTTAATCGACATGCAAATTGCTTTTTTAAATGGTGTGTCAGGAGCAGTAGCGGATGTTGACTTATCAGGTGACACAGTTGTAGACAG
>NZ_JBZFLI010000047.1:0-3140 GCF_058315175.1 Metabacillus sp. RB-C-LZQ-3-1
GATCAGTTTCATACCGCAATGGAAGATGCGAAAAAGAAAAGAGAAGAGACAATTCGAGCGGTAGATTCATTGGATCAACAATTATTAGAAGAATACATGGTATCAGAAAGTGCCGAGTTTCACATCGGAGCTCTTTTTCAACAATTGCTAGAAGCAACAGCACAAGGCAACACAATTTCTCCCATTCACTTTGATGCACAAGCATATAAAGCGAGTGAAGCATATCAACTAACTGATGAAGTAAAGAAGTATGCAGATGACTACCTTACATATAAAGAAGAGCAGGAACGATTTAGAGAAGAATTAAAGAAGGCCGAAGAACTAGAAAACCGTCCATTCCACGAAAAAGCATGGGATACCGTCAAAACTCTTACAGGAGAAATAACTGGCTATTACGATTTTATCCGCGCGTCAGAAGGAGTTGATCCTGTCACTGGCGAAAAACTAACAGACGGTCAACGTGTAGCCGCAGGCGCCATGGCTTCTGCAGGATTAATACCAATTGTTGGTTGGGGAGGTCGCCTCTTAAAAGGTGGAAGTGCCATCTACAAAACAGCCAAAGGTATGAATGCTGTTCAAGCACTAGATGTCTATAAAACAACCAAAACTTTCTCAAACCTTGAAAAAGCAGAGTTAGGTATCTACGGTCTAACTTCCGCGAACGGACTTAGTGAATATATCACAGGAAAAGATATGTTTGGGAATGAACTCACTGACATTCAAAGACAGCAAAGCTTATATTATAGTATCCTAGGACCTGCTTTAATGGCCGCACCATTCGTGCCAGCACTCATAAAAAATGGTAAACTAGTAAAAGATGAAACAGTTACCCAGATACATAAACTAGCGACAAAAACGAAATCTGGTGCACATTATGTCTATAATGAAGTAAAAGGTGGCATTCATGTTCTCCTTCATAATCAGAACATGAATTTTGCGTTTGCTGGGGCAAATGGGGTAAAACCACTTCTATCCAATGTGATGAATTCGAAGGAAATTAGTAAGAGGATTGAAGAAGTTGTTTCGAGGTTTTCTTTAGGGAAGAGTTTGGAGGTTAACAAAGGATCTGAGGATGTTGGGGAAGTTATTAGCAAGGGTAAAGATCATATAAAGCAAGGGGATAAAAGTTCTTTAGCCCCTGGTGGTGGATTAGCTGCACATGAGGCAAAGGGTGGACATTTAATAGAAAGACATGTTGGGAAAACAGATGAAGAACTATTAGAAAGATTGAAAAATAATCCCCAAATTACTGGTTCGTCAACTTTTAATGATAGAATGACAGCTGAGAAAGTTGCTACTACAGTTCTTAACGATCAAAAGAATATCGATAAAATACAAAAATGGCTTTCTGACCCCAATAGTAGACCTACATTACCGTTAAGATATAAGGGTGATGGTGAGATAATTGGCAGAAGTGTATCAAGAAACTCAGAAGAAGTAGAAAATGTAACAAATGCAAAAATAGTTCTTAAAAAGGATAACAACGGTAGTTTTATTCTTACAGGATATCCAGTGAAATAGAAAGAGAGGAAATTTTTGTGAATAAAAATTATGATTTCATAGAAGAGTTAGAAGATTTTTTAGGTGGAACATTTCATCAAGATATCAGTTCTCCAGAACAAGCATTAGATGAGTTTATAAAAGAAGCGAATAAAGAATGTTTGCAGAATACAATAATTTATTGTGAAGAATTTTTAAATAGTGAATTACCAGCACAAGAGAAGGATAGTATAATACAAAATAATGCAGAGGTTTATTTTCCTGCAATTCAATTAACCCCTCTCCAGTGGCTAAATAAATTAGTAGAACAAATAAAAGAGGCTGTAATAACAAAATAAAATTATTTTAATAGAGAACCTTTAATGGCTAAAAGCCTTTTTAGGGTTCTTTTTTTAATGAAACATACTATTCAAGAGAAATTAGGAAATATTATTTTGCCAGAAACTTATGTAGAATTTCTAAGCATAGTTAATGGTTTAGATTTTAATGGATTAGTTATTTATGGTGTTGATAAGGAACTACTTAATCAAGAGGTAGACGAAGACGTCCATGGCTTCATTGAAACAAACGAGATTTGGTATGAAAATGATTGGCAAAAGAAATACATATTTTTTGGGGACTCCGACACTGCATGGTATTGTTATAATTTAATAGATGATGAATATGCAGAACTTGATAAACCATCAGGAACTTTAATTCAGTCATTTGATAGTTTTGATATCATGTTGAATGCTGCACTGGAAACCAGCCTTCTGTAAGGAAATGATATGCTTAAAATTAACTTTTACCTTGATAGGCTATGCCTTTCAAGGTTTTTTTGTCTTAAACTCTAGTTTAATAAGAGCTTGAAATCTTATTTTAATGTTGGATATTTAAGGGGAATAAATAGATAAATAGAAACAAGTTGATTAATATTGTAGGTTAAAAAGTACAAGAACTGCATTCGAGGGGATAAAACAGTGCATCTGATGAAGATTTGACACATGCCTCTTTTGGTGGTCAACAAGACACCTATTTAAACATCATCGGAAAAGAAGCCATCTTGCAACATATCAGCAAATGCTGGGCTTCCCTATTTACGGATCGATACAAAGAAGAAAAGAGAAGATACAATCCAAGCGGTAGATTCATTGGATCAACAATTATTAGAAGAATACAAGGTATCAGAAAGTGCCGAATTTCACATCGGAGCTCTTTTTCAACAATTGCTAGAAGCAACAGCACAAGGCAACACAATTTCTCCTATTCACTTTGATGTACAAGCATATAAAACGAGTGAAGCATATCAACTAACTGATGAAGTAAAGAAGTATGCAGATGACTACCTTACATATAAAGAAGAGCAGGAACGATTTAGAGAAGAATTAAAGAAGGCCCAAAAACTAGAAAATCGACCATTCCACGAAAAAGCATGGGATACCGTCAAAACTCTTACAGGAGAAATAACTGGCTATTACGATTTTATCCGCGCTTCAGAAGGAGTTGATCCTGTCACAGGCGAAAAACTAACAGACGGTCAACGTGTAGCCGCAGGCGCCATGGCCTCTGCAGGATTAATACCAATTGTCGGTTGGGGAGGACGCTTCATAAAAGGTGGAAGTGCGATCTACAAAACAGCCAAAGGGATGAATGCAGCTGAG
>NZ_JBZFLI010000048.1:0-2401 GCF_058315175.1 Metabacillus sp. RB-C-LZQ-3-1
TAATAAAAACCAAGGGTCCCAAAAAATCATTCCAGCTGCCTAGAAACGTTAACAATCCGACGACAATCAGCGCTTGCTTGCTTATAGGCAGAATGATTCCTCTATACACCTGCCAATGGCTGGCCCCGTCCATTTTAGCGGCTTCATCCATATCTTTGGGAATGGTCATGAAAAATTGCCTAAGCAGGAAAATATTGAACACCCCTCCCCCAAACCAAGACGGAGCGATCAGCGGAACCAGCGTATCCGTTAAGCCTAATGTTTTCCACCCGATAAACTGGGGAATCATCACTACAAAAAACGGCAGCATCAGCCCGATTAGCAGAATGCCAAAAATTCGATCCCGTCCCGGCCAAGTCATTCTGGAAAAGCTATAGGCGCACAGCGAGCTGGTAAGCAGCACCCCTGCCACGGAAAGTCCGGTCACAAGAATGCTGTTCCAAAAATAGGTGCCGAAGGGATGATCCGATAAAGCGCTTGCAAAATTGTCCCAGTCCAGCGAATCCGGAATGAATTTCGGAGGATTTTGAAAAATTTGCCCTAAATCGACCAGGGCCGTTCTGACCATCCAAAGAAAAGGAAAAATGCAAATAATACTGCCGGCTGTCAAAACCAAATAGACCAGTCCGGATAGAAGCACGTTGGTTTTCTTCATTTTCTGGAATCCTTTCCTTCATAGTAAACAAGCGATTTGGAAAATTTGAAGAACATCCCGGTGATGATCAAGATGACGATAAACAGCAGGATCGCGCTTGCGCTTGAGGTCCCGAATCTGGAAAATTGAAAGCTTTCTTTAAATAAGTAATACACGTATAAATAACTGGCTTTATTGGGCCCCCCTTGCGTCATCACATACGGCTGAACAAACGTTTGAAAACCGTTGATAAACCCGATGACCGTATTAAAAAAAATGATCGATGAGCTCATAGGAATCGTGATGTAAATGAGTTTATGGAACATATTTCCGCCGTCCACTTCGATAGCCTCGTAAAGGTGGGCAGATATATTTTGCAGCCCGGCCAAAAAAATAACGATCATATTTCCCGTTGTCCAAAGGCTGATCAAAACCAAGGTCGGCATCACCGTTGCGTCGGATGAAAGCCATCGTGAAGTAGGCAAATGCAAAGCCTCCAGTACATAGTTCACGACGCCGAAATCAGGCTGCAGCAGCCAAAGCCAGATCATCGAGGAGGCCGCAATCGGAATAATAGCCGGCAAGTAAAAAATCGTTCGAAATATCGTCCTTCCTTTTATTTTCATATTGAGCAAAATGGCGATAAAAAACGCAAATACGATCCCGAGCGGAACACTTACCAAAACATAATACAGCGTGGCTTTGACGGCGGGATAGAAAAAAGCGTCTTGGCCGCAAAGCAAAACCTTGTAATTCGCCAAGCCGACAAATTTTGGGGAGGAAACGACGTTATAGCTGGTGAAGCTTAGCACTAGGGTATAGATGATAGGACCCACCACAAATATAAGGAAACCCAGTAAAACCGGAGAAGCAAACAAGAGCCCCTGGATCAGCTCGCGGAATTGCCTTTTTTTGCGTTCACGGCTTGCCGTTAATGCGTAGCCGCGGTTTTCAACACTGTCCATCCTGTATCTCCTTTGATCATAATTTACAGCACCGGCTGCCTTAACCTGATTATAAAGGAGGCGCTTCCAGCCGAAAATTCGAATGATTTTGGTTTGGTGGATTATTCTTATATTTGCGGGAAATAAGGGACAAAAAAAGACTTCACCCGCCTTAAGGAGTGAAGCCGTCGTCTGAGTATTTGGGTTGGTTCCTGTAGTACCTGCTCCTATTCCTGCCAGGTCACTGGTCTATCGAGTATGACGCCATCCGTCGCTACCCATTGGCGGAGACTGCCCGCTTGGGCCTGAATTACGATGAAATACAAATCGCCAGTACCGTTATTGCGAAGCGTGCGCTCGCCTTCAGGTGAAACACGAATAACCGTTCCTTCCTTCACATCAAAAATTTGTCCATCCACCTGAAACTGACCTCGGCCGCCAGTGAAAAGGTATAGCTCCTCATTCTCGCGATGGGTGTGATAGAACGGGATAGAGCCTCCCTCCGGCAGTTGGTTCAGTGATACTTCCATACCCGTTAGTCCAAGCCTGTCCTTCAAAAAGTACTTACCTGGGGTGGGGTCCTTCGACATATTCAAAAGACCGCTAAAAGAACCGGCTTCTACAACGCTAAAATTTTTTCCATTCATATGTAAACTTCCTTTCGATATGGATTAACTACTCACCCAGTATAAATCACGTACTTGCAAAATGCAAGCATGAATCGTATAATCGAATCATGAAAAAACGAACCTCCACCGTTTGTCCAATTGTATATGCGCTCGACATCTGGGGCGATCCCTGGAGCCTGGTCATCCTTCGCGAT
>NZ_JBZFLI010000049.1:0-1827 GCF_058315175.1 Metabacillus sp. RB-C-LZQ-3-1
GAGGCTGGGACAAAAACCACCTCTCAGATGAAAAAACCGGTAAAATTTTACGACTAGTAAAATTTCACCGGCTTTGATTATTTTTGAATAAAAATAAGGACCACTTCTGATAAAATAAAGTTACCACACAAAATTTCATCCGAAAGAAGGGTCCTTATGTTTAGAAATTATACCATGAATCAATTAGTTTTGCCTTTAGATTTAGAAGTGAAATTACAAAAAAATGATATCGCCTTCCATATCCATCATTTAGTTGAAAGTATCCCTCATGAAGCGTTCGAACCATTTCTTCGAAATGAGGGTTGTCCTGCCTATCATCCACGCATGATGCTTAAAATTATCTTATGTGCCTACTCTCAATCTGTGTTTTCGGGGCGCAAAATTGAAGCCCTATTAAAAGATAGTATTCGTATGATGTGGCTAGCTCAAGGGTATGAACCAAGCTACCGTACAATCAACCGATTCCGTATTAAATCAGAAGTGAAAGAATTAATTCGCCAATGTTTCGTCCAATTCCGCTGCCAATTAATCGAAGAAAAACTTATCGATCAAGAAGCAATTTTTATCGATGGTACAAAGATTGAAGCGAATGCGAATAAATTTACGTTTGTCTGGAAGAAATCAATTGAGAAATATCATCAGAGTTTAATTGAAAAGTCAAACCAGCTATACAATCAGTTACTTGAGAACGAAATCATACCTGAAATTGAACATGAAAGCGATGAACAGTTATCATTGGAAGAACTCACTCAATTGGCTCAAAAAGTGGACGATATCGTAACCGAGTATGATAAACAAATTGAAGCATCATCAGACGTTACAGAACGAAAAGCTTTAAGAAGTGAACGGAAATACCCGAAACAAGTCCGTAAACAGTTGATTGATTTTGTCTTACGAAAAAAGAAATATCAACAAGACTTTGAAATCTTTGGCATGCGTAATAGCTATTCTAAAACAGATCCGGATGCGACATTTATGCGAATGAAAGATGATTATATGCAAAACGGGCAATTGAAAGCTGGTTACAATGTACAAATCGCAACGGAAGGTCAATACTCCCTTGCCTATAGTTTATTTTCAAACCCAACAGATACCCGTACATTAATTCCATTTCTTGATGAGATTGAGCAGCATTATTTCAGGTTACCAAAACACATTGTCGCAGATGCAGGTTATGGTAGTGAACAAAACTTTCATGATATCCTTTTGAACAGAAAACGAGAAGCTATTATTACGTATAACATGTATTTGAAGGAACAAAAGAAAAAGTACAAACAAAACAAATTTAATCCCGACAACTGGAAGTATGATGAAGAAACAGATACATATACATGCCCTAATCAGAAGCGTCTTGAATTTCAATATCATTCTGTCCGTAAGGACCGTACAGGCTTCCAACGGAAATTCAAAATTTACGAGTGCGAGGACTGTTCGGGATGCCCGTTCCGTTCATCATGTACAAAAGCAAAAGAAGGCAACAATCGAAAACTAATGGTGAATGAAAAATGGGAACAGCAAAAAGAATATGTAAGAGTGAAGCTTTCAGAAGAGAAAACGAGTGCCATCTATCGAAAACGCAAAGTCGATGTGGAACCAGTTTTTGGATTCTTGAAGGCTAATTTGCGTTTCACACGATTTTCTGTACGAGGAAAATCGAAGGTAGAAAACGAAATGGGCCTCGCGTTAATGGCAGTGAATCTAAGAAAATTCACTGCCCACAACTAAGGTAATAGAAGAATTTACACGCACAAATAGAGAAAGATGAATTTGAGACCCTCAAATTCATCTTTCTCACTATTTGAAGCTAGTTATGACCCAGCCTCTTTT
>NZ_JBZFLI010000050.1:0-1714 GCF_058315175.1 Metabacillus sp. RB-C-LZQ-3-1
GTAGCAGTTAGCTTAACGCAAGGGTGTCCATGGTGACGTGGAATCTGAAGGAAGCGAGCGGCAAACCTCCGGTCTGAGGAACACAAACTTCATATGAGGCTAGGGTATCGTTGGATGAGTTTGCAAAACAAAACAAAGTCCATTCTGCCGAAGGCGATATCAAGTAAATGAAGCAGATAGGTGGAGGGAAAGATTGCATTCTTACCCAGGGAGGTCTGACTGGAAAGCCGAGCACACTCGGTAACCTATTTAGCGATAAATAGCTGAACAGTCAGAAGTCAGCAGAAGTCATAGTACTAGTGGTATCTAGAACCGTTGGGAAGGACTGAATCAATTAAGAAGAATCAGCACTTGGCGTACGTGTTGCTTGATGAAGCAGAAACATTATCCTTCCTAATGGAGGAAGTGGTGAATCCACGGGGGACATTAGAAGGGCTGAAAGCAACCCCACACAAGAAGAATGACTGATTCACGTAGGAGTTTGAAATCTATGATGGAACAAATCTTATCATATCAGAACGTTACAAGTGCACTCGAGAGAGTGGAACGAAATAAAGGAAGTCATGGGGTAGATGGGATGAGCGTACAAACCCTACGGTCTCATCTCATGGAACACTGGAGTACTTTAAGAACCGAACTGATAAAGGGTACCTATCTTCCCCAACCCGTCCGTCGAATCGAAATCCCGAAAGCGAACGGAGGAGTAAGGAAGCTAGGAATTCCGACAGTGATAGATCGTTTCATCCAACAGGCTATTGCGCAAGTACTCAATAAGGAGTTGGATCCCTCGTTCTCTAGACAAAGTTACGGTTTTAGACCCAATAAGCGTGGTCATGATGCAGTCCGACAAGCAAAACGCTATATCAAAGAAGGGTATGGATGGGTTGTGGATATCGACTTAGAGAAATTCTTTGACAAAGTGAATCATGACCGACTTATGAGAATATTAAACCACCGCATTAAAGACCCAAAAGTGCTCCAATTAATACGAAGATACCTACAGTCAGGTGTAATGGAAAAAGGACTTGTCAGTCCTAACACGGAAGGCACCCCTCAAGGTGGGCCACTAAGCCCTCTCTTGTCAAACATCGTTTTAGATGAACTCGATAAAGAACTCGAGAAAAGAGGATTGCGGTTCGTTCGTTATGCAGATGATTGTAATATCTATGTTCGTTCAAGAAGAGCAGGAGAGAGAATCATGGAAAGTATCACAACTTTCATTGAGAGAAAACTCAAACTAAAAGTAAACCATGAGAAAAGTGCAGTAGACCGACCATGGAAACGTAAGTTTCTAGGTTTCACTTTCACCTTTCATCGAAAGGAACCAAAAGTCCGAATCGCTAAACAGAGTATTCAACGTTTTAAACAGAGAATAAGAGAAATCACTTCGAGAAAATGGTCTATCAGCATGAAAGATAGGATAGAAAAGCTAAACCGCTACTTGGTAGGTTGGCTAGGATATTATCAATTAGCTGATACCCCCTCGGTTCTAGCTAAGTTAGACGGATGGATTCGGAGAAGACTTAGGATGATTCGATGGAAAGAATGGAAGAAAGTTAAAACTAAACATAGAAACTTAAAGAAGTTAGGTATTAAGCCTAATAAGGCATGGGAATGGGCAAATACTAGGCTGGGTTATTGGCGTATCGCCAAAAGCCCAATACTAGATAGAGCCCTTGATAACCACTACTGGTTAAATCAAGGGCTCAAAAGT
>NZ_JBZFLI010000051.1:0-1673 GCF_058315175.1 Metabacillus sp. RB-C-LZQ-3-1
ACGGACGCCAAAGATATTCTCAAAGAAATCCAGAAGAAAATGAACAGGATGTATACAAAAATAGTTGATCAAGGATATGAGGATATCAAAGAATCCGGTCGAAAAGAACGCCACTTTATCATTATCGATGAAGCAGCTGACATTGCGGATGATGCTAATTGTATGCAAGTGGTAACTGACATTGCAAGACGCGGAAGGGGCGCAGGCTATTATTTAATATATGCGACCCAGTATCCTTCAAGCCAATCTATCCCACAACAAACTAAGAGAAATATCCCTTCGCGTTTATGCTTTGTATTAGATGATGCAACAGCTTCTAATACTGCTCTAGGTCAAACAGGAGCAGAAGACCTTCCGTTGATACCAGGACGCGGAATTTATAAAAATGTTAAAAGTCAGGTTGTTCAAACACCGTATATCAGCAATAAGGAGATTAAAAAGCAGATTGCTCCACACATTGTCATTAGACCTCGAAAGGAAAAGGAGAGTGACAACGTTGAATATAGAGAAGGAAAAGAGAGAGGAAGCAATACTTTTGAGTTTGAAGAAGTGTGATTATCTAACGAGAGAACAAATACAAAAGATGCATGCTTTGGGAAAATCGAGAAATGCACATCGAGTATTAAGTGATATGGAAAAGTATATTTCAGCTTTCACTAATGAAAGAAAGCACGTTTACTACCTTAATAAAGATGGTCGTGAAAGAGTTGGAGCAACAAAAGTCAGAAAAAAAACTGCAATGATCAACCACTTCCTAATGAGAAATGATTTGTATATTGCACTTGGTAGACCGTCAACATGGAAAAACGAAGTGAAAATAACCATTCCTAATACTAAAATTTCAATCATTTCCGATTCAATATTTATATCCAATAAGGCTCATCATTTTGTGGAAGTTGACTACAAGCAAACCATGAGTAAAAATACAGCCAAAATAAAGAGATATCAACAGTTAGCTTCATTTAATCCACAATTTGTTCTGTTGTGGATAACAACAACACCCTATAGAAAGAAAAAACTTCAATCACTTTGTGAAGGGTTAAATATCCAAGTGTATTTATGGGATGACATTAAATAGGAGGGTTCGCCATGAGAACACAAATAATGACATTTAATGAATTTATGACTGGTGAATACAAGATGAAGAAAAAAAGAGAGAGCAAACAATTGAAAGTAGCGGTCTCTTCGATGTTTCCCTTTGCTCTATTCCCACTAATTACTCATGCACAAACTCCAACATCGATGCCAGTCGTTGCTCAACCTGAAGCAATAACAGTGGGCGCAAGTGAATGGTTAGGAGATAAAGCACTTGAAACATTGGCTCATGCCTTAGATCCTCTTGTAGATTTAATGGTTGCTTTAAGTTTTCCTGTTGCATCAGTAATAATTGTTGGAGGCTGTTTCTTCTTTATGCTAGGGAAGTCTGAGAGGGCTTGGAGTACAATTCAGAATGCAGGATTGGGGTATGTGTTAATTCAGATAATGCCTATTCTATTAAATGTTTTAAAGGAGGTTGGCGGGGCAATTTAGAACTTATGTGATTTTTTAAAAAATCACATGAAAATCACAAAAAATAAATCCAACCATGAAAAAGTATGAATTTAATAAATTGATATAATTGATTAAAAGAATGAAATGAAAATAGGCGAAAGACTATAAATCTAGTACAAAAT
>NZ_JBZFLI010000052.1:0-1661 GCF_058315175.1 Metabacillus sp. RB-C-LZQ-3-1
CTATTTAGCCCCTAAATGAATTTGGACAGTACACCCCTTACTCCGATACAATAATATTGAGGCGGAGGGGAACGAAATGAAGAAGAAGCAGTATGATCTAGAATTTAAAAAGATGGTAGTTACCAAGGGCAAGGAAATTGGCAACATGACTGCTGTAGCAAGACAGCATGAACTGGATCCCAAGATGGTTCTGCGGTGGGCTAGAGAGCTGAACCGAAAGGATCTGGACCAGTTGGATGGAGCCAGCTTCAAGCAAGCGAAGTATGTGCCCACGGCAGAAGATTATGCACAGCTGCAGAAAGAGAATGAGAAGCTGAAGAAGCTCTTTGCAGAGCAAGCCCTAGAGAGGGATATTCTCAAAGACCTACTAAAAAAAACGAACCCACACTTGCGGATAAAATAGAGATCGCCCAGAGGTATATCCGGAAAGGCAATAACATTAGCTTGGTGCTGCGTGTGCTAGATGTAGAGCGGTCCACGTATTATGCACATGTGAACAGAAGTAAGCAGCAATCTCAAGAGACTGTCCACAGGGTCGGGCGCCCCGCACCTGGTTTATCATATACACAAGAAGGCAAGCCAATCAGTGATGAACAGATCTGCGAATGGATCATGGAGTTCTTAGCCGGCGAAGGCGCAAACTACGGTTACCGCAAGCTGACCGTGCTTCTTCGAAGACGCCATCGCCTGGTGATTAACAAGAAAAAGGTCTATCGCCTTTGCAAGCAAATGGACGTGCTTCGTCCTCAGCGGAAGATAACGGTAAAGCATTCAAAGCGACTTGCTAACAATCGCGAGATAACAGGTTCCAACCAACTGTGGGAAACGGATATCAAGTATGGGTGGGTCCATGGGGAGCAACGGTTTTTCTTCCTTATGAGCATCATAGACGTGTTTGACCGTGCCATCGTTTCATATCACATTGGATTGACCTGTGAAGCCAAGCATCTCGTCCAGATCACGCAGGAAGCGCTCATGAAACGCCAGCTCTTTGAAAAGGCTGAGAAGCCGGTCATACGCTCCGATAACGGTCCACAGTTCATTAGCAATCTCTTCGAGGATGCGTGTGATGAGTTTGGTGTGATCCACGAGCGTATCCCGCCTAAAACGCCAAATAAAAACGCTCACATCGAATCGTATCATTCGATAATAGAGGCGGAGTGCTACCAGCGACATGAGTTTGAGTCTTATCCACAGGCCTATGAAATTGTGAGTCAGTTTATACAAGACTATAATCGAATCCGCATCCATGGCAGCATCTATGACTTATCACCATATGAGTATATGGAAGCAGTGAAGCAAGGCATTGTGAAGCCAAAGCAAATTAAGGTTTGATAAATCGTTATGTCCGTTTACAAGTTGAAACCAGTGGAAAAGGCAAGCGAAGCGGTCCTTGATGCTGAGAAGGTGGATATGATAGGCTGATCCGGCTAGCAGCCCCAAGCGACCGCAGGGAGCGCCCTTAGGGGGATGCCGGCAGGGCTGCCACATCATATCCGCCGGAGGCTCAGCGTCAAGGATGCCTTTGGAGCGGCTGATGGGAAACCGACTGAAATAATTTAACATATATCTGGAATCGTCGAAAAACGAAGTAAATTAAAGTAATTGTATGATTGATATCGAATAAGAGGTGCAGTGTCCATAATAAGGGTGTTTAACCG
>NZ_JBZFLI010000053.1:0-1644 GCF_058315175.1 Metabacillus sp. RB-C-LZQ-3-1
ACATTATAGAATTTATAACATTTCGGGGTGGGGCAGGACTTCCGCCTCGTTGTTGTTTTTGGTAAGGTTAGGATATGGAGACGAACGTGCTAAAACGAATCTTCTTTGATGAACATGGACATTGGGATCGGTTTGTTGCGAAGCATAAGGGCAAGCTTCGTCCTAATGTGCTAAAAGAAGTGGAGAAGTTTCGCAAATGCGGAGATCCAAGGAATGGTTTTAAGCTGTTGGTGTGCGAAGGATGCCACGACCTACGGCTTGTTCCGTATCGTTGCAAAGGAAGATTCTGTACGACCTGTTCATGCGGAGAAACGGAAGAATGGGCCCGGTTGCTCGAACAAGATGTATTTCAGGTCAATCACCGTCATGTCGTTTTCACGGTTGATGAAGGATTACGCGAAGTGTTTCTTCTCCACCGAGACAAACTGCTCAAAGAATTTATGGACGAGGCCGTCCGTGTAGTCAAAACGTATTTCGAGAAGAAGCACAAGGTGACGCCCGGCATCATAGCAGGGCTTCATACCTTTGGGGCGCGGATGAATTTCAATCCCCATGTCCATATGCTAGTAACCATGGGCGGGATGAAGAAGAACGGGGAATGGAAAACGTATGACTTTGTGCCGTTCGAGATGTTGCGTAAACAATGGCAGACGGTTGTGTTGAAGCTGATTCGCCGAAAGTTAAGCGCCCGAGAGAAAAAGCAAGTACAATCCCGTTTGCAAAAAGCCTACTCCGAAAATGGGGAAGGCTTCTATGTGTATGCCCCGAAACAGAAAGGGAACGTCAAGCGGCAACTCGGATATATCGGGCGATATATGAGAAGACCGGCGATTGCGGTGAGCCGGATCGAAGCGTACGACGGAGAAACGGTGACCTTTCGTTATCGGGATAAGACGGATGGGGAGGAGAAAACGGAGACGATCCCGGTGGAAGAATTCATCGGAAGGCTGATCCGACATATCCCGGATGAAAACTTTAAGACGATTCGTTACTATGGGGTTTACTCGCGGCGGATCAAGAGCCTGTGCAAGAAGTTAGTCAGCGAGTGGCAAAAAGCGGCGAGAAGATGGATCGTCAAGGCAAAGCGGATATTGAAACGCAGAACGTGGAGTGAACGGGTCAAGGAGCAGACGGGGAAGCCGCCATGTTGTCCGAAATGCGAAAGTTATTACGAATACAAGGGAGAAGCTTGCCTTGAGGATGGGCAATTGAAGGTGAAGTACGCGGTGTGCTCCACCTCAAAGGCATGCCTGGAAAGGATGATTCGGGATGTCACCGGTGTCCAGGAAACGAAAGGCGGTCAAGAAAAAGAAAAAGCCGCAGAGCGGGCTGCGTAGCAAAGAAACGATAAAATACATTTGTTTGCAATGCAGCAGCGAAGAAGAGATTCCGCTGCAAGTCGTACGGAATTTCGATGCGATGGATGATGGAGATCCGACCGTACCTCCACAATTCCGTTGTGAAGAATGCGGCGGAGCGATGTATCCGGAATATTACAAAGGAGTTCATGGCTACGAATACAGGATAAGTGATGTGAAAAAGTAGACTGGGGACAGAGGAAGAAGATCCCCATACCCCAGCTTACTTTGGCACATATGAACGGAGATGCACGAACTTAAAGGACGCCGTCAGGCGTTTTTCTTA
>NZ_JBZFLI010000055.1:0-1438 GCF_058315175.1 Metabacillus sp. RB-C-LZQ-3-1
TGAAGTGAACCAAAAAAGTTAGACAATATACCTTAAGCAGCTTGCTGGACCTGAGACCTGTATTCTACAGGACTCAGGTCATTTAACTTTGCCTTCATTCGTATATTGTTGTAGTAGTATATATAATTGTGTAATTCTTCTATAAAATGATCAATGCTTTTAAACTCCTGTAGATAGAGGAGTTCTGTTTTAAGGATGCCAAAGAAGTTTTCAATAACGGCATTATCGAGACAGTTTCCCTTTCGGGACATGCTTTGTGTTATATTCTTGGCTTTAAGGGTTTTCTGGTACTTAGCCATCTGGTAATGCCATCCTTGGTCTGAGTGGAGGATTAATTTATCCTCTGGATTTAAGACCTCTAAAGCTTGTTCAAGCATGCCTCCTACTAAATCAAAAGTAGGTCGGAACTTTACTGTATACGAGATGACTTCACTATTAAACAAGTCAAGTATAGGAGATAAATAGAGTTTCTGTCCGAAAAGACTAAATTCTGTTACATCCGTTACCCATTTCTGATTAGGTTTATCCGCTTTGAAATCCCGCTTCAGAACGTTAGGCGCAACTTTCCCCACATTTCCGCGATAGGACTTATATTTCTTCATACGAACTTGGCACTTAATTCCAAGCAGGTTCATAAGCTTGAGGACAGTCTTCGGATCATGATTTAACCCTCTCTTATCAAGCTCTTTTTTTATGTTACGATGTCCATAACGACCTTTATGTTGGTGATATATCTCTTGTATTGCCTCTTTAACCTTAGCGTATTTATCAGGACGGTCCATGTGTTTTGTCCAATAATAATACGTACTTCTTTTAATCCCAGCTACCTTGATCAGCTCAGCGACTTTATAGTCATTCCTTAGTTCAAAAATTACTTGCGCTTTGATTTTTGTTGTAATTTTTTCTGTTCCTGAACTAAGGCATTCAACTTTTTTAGATATGCATTCTCCATTCGTAAACGTTCTACTTCTTGGATAAGGGATTCATTTGTTTCGTTGGTTAAATCGTTCTTCTTTCTTTCTTTTGTCATGGGAGGTCGCCCCTTCTTTTTGGGTAAGAGGGCTTCCGCTCCTTCTGTATCAACAGCTCTCCTCCAAGCACTGATGGTTGAGGGGTCGGGAATTTTAAACTTCACCGCTGTATCATTAAGAGATGCCCAATTATCGTCCATATATTTGAGTACCTCCATTTTAAACGCAGCAGAGTAATTTGTGTAACTTTTTCTTAAGGAATCTTCTCCATATTCAACATAAAGATTTGCCCACTTTTGTATTGACTTATGATGAGTACCTAGCTTATTAGCAATATCACGATATGAAAGAGATCCTTTTTCATACTCTTTTACTGCCCATAACTTGTCCTCGAATGTGAATTTAGCCATATAAAAAAACTGCACCTCCATTGTTAGTTTTGTGTCTAACAATTTTGGTGCAGTTCA
>NZ_JBZFLI010000056.1:0-1434 GCF_058315175.1 Metabacillus sp. RB-C-LZQ-3-1
TGAACTGAACCCAAAAAGTTAGACATAGAAATTCAGGCTGCTACTTGGGCATGTTTTCGGTACTGAACCGGACTCATGCCTTTTAATTTTGCCTTAATCCGTTTGTGGTTATAGTAATATATATAATTCTCTAATTCTAGTTTGAAATGCTCCATACTATCAAATTCTTTTAAGTACAGTAATTCAGACTTTAATAAGCCAAAGAAATTCTCCATGACTGCGTTATCTAGGCAATTCCCTTTTCGGGACATGCTCTGTATGATCCCCTTTTCTTTTAAGGCGTTTTGATAATTCTTCATCCGATAATGCCAACCTTGGTCGGAATGCAAAATAGGGGTGTCTCCCTCATTTAGTCTGTTAAAAGCTTTTTCCAGCATTCCCGAAACGAGACGATAAACAGGACGTTTTTCTATGTTATAAGCGATGATTTCCCCGTTGTATAAATCTAAAATGGGGGATAAATATAACTTCTCTCCATGAATGTGGAATTCTGTCACATCTGTTACCAACTTCTCATTTGGCTTTGTTGCTTTAAAATCACGCTCTAAAATATTAGGGGCAACTTTACCAATATTTCCGCGGTAAGATTGATATTTTTTCATGCGCACGAGACATTTTAATCCAATTTTATTCATCAAACGTCTGACTGTCTTATGATTTATTTTTAATCCCCGATTACGTAATTCCAATGTAATGCGGCGATATCCATATCGTCCTTGATGTTCATCAAAAATCCCCTGAATCAACTCTTTAGTTTCTTTATACTTATCTGGACGATCCATTTGTTTTACCCAATAGTAATACGTACTACGCGCAATTCCAGCGACCTTTACTAGATCAATTACTTTAAATTCATGCCTTAATTCATATATTATTTGCGCTTTGTTTTCTTCTGTGATTTTTCCTTTTCTTGAATTAAGGCTTGTAACTTTTTTAAATAAGCATTCTCCATACGTAAACGCTCATTTTCAGTTCGTAATGCTTCAGACTCTTCGACTGACTTAGGTTTCTTTGTTTCTTTTTTCATCGATGGACGCCCCTTTTGTGTTAGTTTTAGGGCATCTATTCCATGTAATTCGAAACTTTTTAGCCATTTTTGAATGGTACTATGTGTTGCGATGTTAAAAATTGCAGCCGTTTCCCTTATAGAAGTCCCTGTCTCTTTTATATAATTTAGTACGTCTAGTTTAAACTCTGGTGTGTAGGATGTATAGGGTTTTTTAAAGGCACTTTCACCATGATACTCATATTGTTTAATCCAATTTAATAAGACAGTATGATCTACTCCTATGGATTTCGCAATGGTTTTTACCCCCTCGAATCCTTGTTGATAACGTATAATTGCTTCTATTTTTTCCTCTATGTTAAATTTAGACATATAAAAACTGCACCTCCAATTGTTAGATATGTGTCTAACAATTGGGGTGCAGTTCA
>NZ_JBZFLI010000057.1:0-1429 GCF_058315175.1 Metabacillus sp. RB-C-LZQ-3-1
ATATGCGCCCGTAGCTCAATTGGATAGAGCGTTTGACTACGGATCAAAAGGTTAGGGGTTCGACTCCTCTCGGGCGCGCCATAAAGATATATATTAGGAAGTCAGACGTGAGATCGAAATCTGACCTCACATATCCCTTATCCTATTAGAACGGGAAGTAGCTCAGCTTGGTAGAGCACTTGGTTTGGGACCAAGGGGTCGCAGGTTCGAATCCTGTCTTCCCGACCATACAAATTTAAACATGGGGCCTTAGCTCAGCTGGGAGAGCGCCTGCTTTGCACGCAGGAGGTCAGCGGTTCGATCCCGCTAGGCTCCACCATATAAAATTAATTAGGAAATAACATGGCGGTGTAGCTCAGCTGGCTAGAGCGTACGGTTCATACCCGTGAGGTCGTGGGTTCGATTCCCTCCGCCGCTACCAATTTTCATTATATGATCATTTAAACCAGATGGACCTTTAGCTCAGCTGGTTAGAGCAGACGGCTCATAACCGTCCGGTCGTAGGTTCGAGTCCTACAAGGTCCACCATCTTTTATACGGAGGAATACCCAAGTCCGGCTGAAGGGATCGGTCTTGAAAACCGACAGGGGTGTCAAAGCCCGCAGGGGTTCGAATCCCCTTTCCTCCTCCATATCTTTTTATTTTCAAAGTAAAGATAAGAACATACTATTTTATTATCGCGGGGTGGAGCAGTCTGGTAGCTCGTCGGGCTCATAACCCGAAGGTCGCAGGTTCAAATCCTGTCCCCGCAACCAATTTAAGTTGACGAGACTACGTCAATTATTCTTCTTAGCGAAGAAATAAAGTAGTGCTGTAAGTACAATTAATAATGGTCCGGTAGTTCAGTTGGTTAGAATGCCTGCCTGTCACGCAGGAGGTCGCGGGTTCGAGTCCCGTCCGGACCGCCATAATAATATAAATAAACTAATTTTTAATACTATCCATGTATTATCTAAGAGGGTTTCGATAAGCAAAAAGGTCGAGGAAACGACTGAGTGAACACCGGAGCGTATGTAAATATGTGAGGATGTGAACGTAGAAGTTGACGAAGAGATTTGAAGCTTAGCGGAAGCGTAAAACTAATTATGGCTCGGTAGCTCAGTTGGTAGAGCAATGGACTGAAAATCCATGTGTCGGCGGTTCGATTCCGTCCCGAGCCACCACTTAATAAAATAATGGCGGTTGTGGCGAAGTGGTTAACGCATCGGATTGTGGTTCCGACATTCGTGGGTTCGATTCCCATCAGCCGCCCCATATAAAACGCGGGTGTAGTTTAGTGGTAAAACCTCAGCCTTCCAAGCTGATGATGAGGGTTCGATTCCCTTCACCCGCTCCATAAAAAATGGGCCTATAGCTCAGCTGGTTAGAGCGCACGCCTGATAAGCGTGAGGTCGATGGTTCGAGTCCATTTAGGCCCACCATTTATTTT
>NZ_JBZFLI010000058.1:0-1400 GCF_058315175.1 Metabacillus sp. RB-C-LZQ-3-1
TCGTAATGGAGCAGTATCTTCACCTGAATTCATAGGGTGATGATGGCAGACCCGGGGAACTGAAACATCTAAGTACCCGGAGGAAGAGAAAGCAAACGCGATTTCCTGAGTAGCGGCGAGCGAAACGGAATTAGCCCAAACCAAGAGGCTTGCCTCTTGGGGTTGTAGGACACTCTATACGGAGTTACAAAGGAACGGAGTAAATGAAGAGGTCTGGAAAGGCCCGTCAAAGAAGGTAACAACCCTGTAGTTGAAACTTCGTTCCCTCCAGAGTGGATCCTGAGTACGGCGGGACACGTGAAATCCCGTCGGAAGCAGGGAGGACCATCTCCCAAGGCTAAATACTCCCTAGTGACCGATAGTGAACCAGTACCGTGAGGGAAAGGTGAAAAGCACCCCGGAAGGGGAGTGAAAGAGATCCTGAAACCGTGTGCCTACAAGTAGTCAAAGCCCGTTAATGGGTAATGGCGTGCCTTTTGTAGAATGAACCGGCGAGTTACGATCCCGTGCAAGGTTAAGTTGAAGAGACGGAGCCGCAGCGAAAGCGAGTCTGAATAGGGCGAAAGAGTACGTGGTCGTAGACCCGAAACCAGGTGATCTACCCATGTCCAGGGTGAAGTTCAGGTAACACTGAATGGAGGCCCGAACCCACGCACGTTGAAAAGTGCGGGGATGAGGTGTGGGTAGCGGAGAAATTCCAATCGAACTTGGAGATAGCTGGTTCTCTCCGAAATAGCTTTAGGGCTAGCCTTGAAATGAGAGTCTTGGAGGTAGAGCACTGATTGGACTAGGGGCCCCCATCGGGTTACCGAATTCAGTCAAACTCCGAATGCCAAAGACTTATGTTCAGGAGTCAGACTGCGAGTGATAAGATCCGTAGTCAAGAGGGAAACAGCCCAGACCACCAGCTAAGGTCCCAAAGTATACGTTAAGTGGAAAAGGATGTGGAGTTGCTTAGACAACCAGGATGTTGGCTTAGAAGCAGCCACCATTTAAAGAGTGCGTAATAGCTCACTGGTCGAGTGACTCTGCGCCGAAAATGTACCGGGGCTAAACGTATCACCGAAGCTGTGGACTGTTCTTTTAGAACAGTGGTAGGAGAGCGTTCTAAGGGCTGTGAAGCCAGACCGAAAGGACTGGTGGAGCGCTTAGAAGTGAGAATGCCGGTATGAGTAGCGAAAGAGGGGTGAGAATCCCCTCCACCGAATGCCTAAGGTTTCCTGAGGAAGGCTCGTCCGCTCAGGGTTAGTCGGGACCTAAGCCGAGGCCGAAAGGCGTAGGCGATGGCCAACAGGTTGAAATTCCTGTACCACCTCCTCACCGTTTGAGCAATGGGGGGACGCAGAAGGATAGGGTAAGCGCGCTGTTGGATTAGCGCGTCCAAGCAGTTAGGCTGACAA
>NZ_JBZFLI010000059.1:0-1275 GCF_058315175.1 Metabacillus sp. RB-C-LZQ-3-1
AATGTGATGGGAAATCTCATCTTGAGGGGGGCTTCATGCTTAGATGCTTTCAGCACTTATCCCTTCCGCACATAGCTACCCAGCTATGCCTTTGGCAAGACAACTGGTACACCAGCGGTGCGTCCATCCCGGTCCTCTCGTACTAAGGACAGCTCCTCTCAAATTTCCTGCGCCCACGACGGATAGGGACCGAACTGTCTCACGACGTTCTGAACCCAGCTCGCGTACCGCTTTAATGGGCGAACAGCCCAACCCTTGGGACCGACTACAGCCCCAGGATGCGATGAGCCGACATCGAGGTGCCAAACCTCCCCGTCGATGTGGACTCTTGGGGGAGATAAGCCTGTTATCCCCGGGGTAGCTTTTATCCGTTGAGCGATGGCCCTTCCATGCGGAACCACCGGATCACTAAGCCCGACTTTCGTCCCTGCTCGACTTGTAGGTCTCGCAGTCAAGCTCCCTTGTGCCTTTACACTCTACGAATGATTTCCAACCATTCTGAGGGAACCTTTGGGCGCCTCCGTTACATTTTAGGAGGCGACCGCCCCAGTCAAACTGCCCACCTGACACTGTCTCCCAGCCCGATCAGGGCTGTGGGTTAGAATTTCAATACAGCCAGGGTAGTATCCCACCGACGCCTCCACCGAAGCTGGCGCTCCGGCTTCTCAGGCTCCTACCTATCCTGTACAAGCTGTACCAAAATTCAATATCAGGCTACAGTAAAGCTCCACGGGGTCTTTCCGTCCTGTCGCGGGTAACCTGCATCTTCACAGGTACTATAATTTCACCGAGTCTCTCGTTGAGACAGTGCCCAGATCGTTACGCCTTTCGTGCGGGTCGGAACTTACCCGACAAGGAATTTCGCTACCTTAGGACCGTTATAGTTACGGCCGCCGTTTACTGGGGCTTCGGTTCAAAGCTTCGCTTGCGCTAACCTCTCCCCTTAACCTTCCAGCACCGGGCAGGCGTCAGCCCCTATACTTCGCCTTGCGGCTTCGCAGAGACCTGTGTTTTTGCTAAACAGTCGCCTGGGCCTATTCACTGCGGCTTTTCCGGGCTATTCACCCTAAAAAGCACCCCTTCTCCCGAAGTTACGGGGTCATTTTGCCGAGTTCCTTAACGAGAGTTCTCTCGCTCACCTTAGGATTCTCTCCTCGCCTACCTGTGTCGGTTTGCGGTACGGGCACCTCTCACCTCGCTAGAGGCTTTTCTTGGCAGTGTGGAATCAGGAACTTCGGTACTATAGTTCCCTCGCCATCACAGCTCAGCCTTATA
>NZ_JBZFLI010000060.1:0-1169 GCF_058315175.1 Metabacillus sp. RB-C-LZQ-3-1
TAAATAAAAACCGAAGGTTTTTTGAAAGAACAAAACAAATTAAAACTACTAGCCTGAGGCTTGGGAGAAGCAAGAAGATCTAGGAAGCGCAGAAAGAGAAGACCGGAGTGTGCGTAGTTGGCACATGAGGATCTGAACGAACAAGCTGACGCGGAGATTCGTCGCTTATCGCAAGCCGAAATCCGAACACGGAAGTTTAAGCTCTCAGCGCCGATGGTAGTTGGGGGTTTCCCCCTGTGAGAGTAGGACGTCGCCAAGTAAGAAGAGTGAAAAAGATCAGTAGAGATACTGGTCTTTTTTGTGTGGAAAAATAAATAAAAACCGAAGGTTTTTTGAAAGAACAAAACAAATCTAAGACTTGTGAGAAGCAAATCTAGCCTAAGTCTTTTAAACGTATCTAAGAACCTATAATTCTTAACTGAATACATATTAATTAAGGAGATGTATATTTTGTCGCTAAAAAAAGGTCAGAGTGACAAACTTAACTGCCCGAGATGTAAGATATTAATGATAGAACTTCTCCAAAGAAGTTATGGGGATATGGTAATTTTATATGAATGTCCAAAATGTAAAGGGATTATGCAAAGGTAACACTTTGATATTTAATACTAGAAATAGAGGATACAAGAATGTATCTTTCTGACTTCTGTATTATTAATAATGCAGAAGTCATTTAAAAAATAAATGAGGTTATAGATGTTTTAAGTATAACAACAAAGGAAGTAATAAAATCCAATCCTTATTCCTTCTATAATAGAGGGATATTTGAAAAAACTAAAACAGATTTAGAAATCTTTAATTTCTAGTAATTGAGTTTACTGTTAAAAAATAACCGTTATACTTATAAAGGATTGGTTAAAATGGTGAAAACTAAAGATCCGGGCATAGAGAAATAAGGAATTGTTCAACTGCATAATAAAATCTTATTAATTAAATCGGGTCGTTTGATTTTAATTCAATAGTTATTTTAGATTAGATTACAAAAGCACACTATTTTATATTAAAAAAGTTATTGTGAATAGCTTGACTTAACATTTAATATAGGTTATTATTAGTTTCTGCCGCAACAACAGCATATGAGATTACTATTTTGAAAAAATATTTTAAAAAAGTTGTTGACTTCATTATCTGTTGGTGGTATGATAAATACCTAGTCGTTAAGAGCTAGG
>NZ_JBZFLI010000061.1:0-1012 GCF_058315175.1 Metabacillus sp. RB-C-LZQ-3-1
TTTTGGTTTGCCCAGCATGGGCGAACTCTAACGGGTGAAAGTCCCGAGTACGACCTTGTAGCGGTAAGTACATAGCTAATAGCAAGGGTGTCCACGGTGACGTGGAATCTAAAGGAAGCTTGAAGGCAAACCTTCGGTCTGACGAACAGAAACCATATAAGAGGCAACGTATGAGGATAAGACTGCCAAAGAAGTTAAAGTCCAATAGCTACTATATCGTACGGTGTAAATATGGCAGATAGATGAAGGGAAAGAGTTCGCACCTTAACTGGGGAGGTCTCACTAGTCTGTACCAAAATCTTATAGTGATATGAGACTGGATAGTGAGAAGTCAGCAGAAGCCGTAGTAGTAAAGATGTCTAGCGAAAGTTAGAAAGAGCGAAGGGCTGAACAATTTTATCGTTATAGAAATCTCGATTGGGAGAGGAAACAGACCACTGGCGAAAAACGGAAAAGTGGATACCGTCTCCACGAGAAGGAAAGGAAATAACAAGCATGTACGAAAGGAAATTACTTGATGAGATTCTTAACAAAGACAATCTTAATCAAGCATTTAAACAAGTAAAGAAAAACAAGGGTGCACCAGGTGTTGATAGAATGACGGTAGATGAGTTGGAGAGGTACTTGTTGATGAACAAAGACGAGATTATCCAACAAATTAGACAGAGAAAATATCAACCCCAACCCGTATTAAGAGTAGAAATCCCAAAACCCAATGGGGGTATACGACTCCTAGGTATACCGACGGTCATAGATAGAGTCATTCAACAAGCAATTGCACAAGTTCTCACCCCCATGTTTGATAAGAATTTCAGCGAGCATAGCTTTGGATTCAGACCTAGACGCTATGCAGAAATGGCTATCTTACAAGCTTTAGAATTTATTAATGATGGTTACGAATGGATAGTAGATATAGACCTCGAACGTTTCTTCGACACGGTAAATCACGACAGGTTAATGAATCTCATATCAAGAACAGTGGATGACGGGGATGTAATCTCTCTCATTCGTA
>NZ_JBZFLI010000062.1:0-576 GCF_058315175.1 Metabacillus sp. RB-C-LZQ-3-1
GTGACTAACCTCCGACCTCTCACACCACCGTACGTACGGTTCCGTATACGGCGGTTCAATTTTATCCTAAGCATGTACTTTATTGTAATGTTGAACACAAGAGATTAGTCCGAAAACGGCTAGTCTCTTGTTTGTTATAGTTGTGGTAAGTATCCACGAGTAGGCAATTCGAGCCGGCCCCTTGCTTGTGTGGCTATATTTGTACGCAGAGAATTTATCCATTCCTAGTTTAATGAGGTTCTTTCTGCGGTTTTTAGCTGTTTTCCACTTCTTCCAGATACACATTCTTAAGCGGAATCTTGTATTGGAATCTATTTTCCCAAGCAGCGATTTCATATAGCCTACTTTAAAGTAGTTAACCCATCCTCGTATAAGCTGATTAATACGTTCGACCTGATACTTCGTATCAACGCTCCAATTCTTCTTGGTCAATTGTTTCAGTTTGAACTTGAAGTTATTTACCGATTTTTGGTGCGGTTTTGCCTTGTATGAATCAGTCTTGTAATCTTTAAAGAAGCCAAATCCTAAAAACTTCATACTTGGGTCATCTGGTTTCGTCACTCTCGATTTTTGAGC
>NZ_JBZFLI010000063.1:0-537 GCF_058315175.1 Metabacillus sp. RB-C-LZQ-3-1
AAAAAAAATTTAAAAAAGACTTGAAAAATTCCCTCAAAATAGTATAATCATTCTTGTCGCAGTTATCTGGTGATGATGGCGAAGAGGTCACACCCGTTCCCATGCCGAACACGGAAGTTAAGCTCTTCAGCGCCGATGGTAGTTGGGGGTTTCCCCCTGTGAGAGTAGGACGTTGCCAGGTAGTAACATTATATAGAATTGTCAAATGCAATTCTTATCCGGAGGATTAGCTCAGCTGGGAGAGCACCTGCCTTACAAGCAGGGGGTCGGCGGTTCGATCCCGTCATCCTCCACCATATGCCGGTGTAGCTCAATTGGTAGAGCAACTGACTTGTAATCAGTAGGTTGGGGGTTCAAGTCCTCTCGCCGGCACCACTCATAATAAAGTATACATCTCATTATAAAATAAGCCATTAGTTCAGTTGGTAGAGCACGTTTGAGTATGCTGCGAAGCATTACAACAGCACACAAATCGAACTGCTGCTTGAATAATTCTTCTGAGATTTGGGTGTCAAACTTAGAGTGTTTTAAAACAAA
>NZ_JBZFLI010000064.1:0-517 GCF_058315175.1 Metabacillus sp. RB-C-LZQ-3-1
CCTGGTTTTATAATGAATGGTGCCGGCGAGAGGACTTGAACCCCCAACCTACTGATTACAAGTCAGTTGCTCTACCAATTGAGCTACACCGGCGTGCATTATATGATAGATTACTATTATAAAAATTCATGGTGGAGGATGACGGGATCGAACCGCCGACCCCCTGCTTGTAAGGCAGGTGCTCTCCCAGCTGAGCTAATCCTCCGGATTAGAATTGTCTAATGCAATTCTATTATATTCTTACCTGGCAACGTCCTACTCTCACAGGGGGAAACCCCCAACTACCATCGGCGCTGAAGAGCTTAACTTCCGTGTTCGGCATGGGAACGGGTGTGACCTCTTCGCCATCATCACCAGATAATTCAGTTTACGGCTTCCGATGAACTTCACATTTCTGCGTCATCTCATTCGTCAACATCCTCACGTACTGAAGTACGCTCCGGTGCCTCCTCATTCGATTTCTTGAACTGTTCGTTCTTCGAAACCCTCTTACTTTTTACATAGTATGAAAGAATAC
>NZ_JBZFLI010000065.1:0-497 GCF_058315175.1 Metabacillus sp. RB-C-LZQ-3-1
CGTAAGCGGCGCGAGGGTTCAAATCCCTCCTTCTCCGCCATATTATTATGGCCCGTTGGTCAAGCGGTTAAGACACCGCCCTTTCACGGCGGTAACACGGGTTCGAATCCCGTACGGGTCATATCATATCGTTGGAAAGTAGGAAGTGGGTGCACTTACGAAAGTTAAAATGCCCACCTCCTATTTATTTCCAAGAACATCAATCTTCTGGTCCGGTAGTTCAGTTGGTTAGAATGCCTGCCTGTCACGCAGGAGGTCGCGGGTTCGAGTCCCGTCCGGACCGCCATTAAATATAATAAAAAACACTTGATTTTCCACAAGTAACATGATATCATTTAATCCTTGCGGGTTTTAGTGATTTTATATTGATTGATCGATGGGCTATAGCCAAGCGGTAAGGCAACGGACTTTGACTCCGTCATGCGTTGGTTCGAATCCAGCTAGCCCAGCCATTTTTTGCTTTTTTGAGTAATATCTAAAACAAGAAGGAAATTAGA
>NZ_JBZFLI010000066.1:0-450 GCF_058315175.1 Metabacillus sp. RB-C-LZQ-3-1
TTTGGAGCGGGTGAAGGGAATCGAACCCTCATCATCAGCTTGGAAGGCTGAGGTTTTACCACTAAACTACACCCGCGAAGTGACACGTCCGTCTGGTCGGGAAGACAGGATTCGAACCTGCGACCCCTTGGTCCCAAACCAAGTGCTCTACCAAGCTGAGCTACTTCCCGTAATTTATTATGGCGCGCCCGAGAGGAGTCGAACCCCTAACCTTTTGATCCGTAGTCAAACGCTCTATCCAATTGAGCTACGGGCGCAATATGAAATTCTGTTATCAACAAGCGACTTAACTATAATAACACCTTAAAACACTTGGGTCAACACTTTTTTAAAAAATAAATCTCAAGTGTTTTTGGTGCGGCCGAGAGGACTTGAACCTCCACGGGGTCGCCCCCACTAGGCCCTCAACCTAGCGCGTCTGCCATTCCGCCACGACCGCGAAACTAAACA
>NZ_JBZFLI010000067.1:0-436 GCF_058315175.1 Metabacillus sp. RB-C-LZQ-3-1
ATCAGCTGCATTCATTCCTTTGGCTGTTTTGTAGATGGCACTTCCACCTTTTATGAAGCGTCCTCCCCAACCGACAATTGGTATTAATCCTGCGGAGGCCATGGCGCCAGCGGCAACTCGTTGACCAACTGTTAGTTTTTCGCCAGTAACGGGATCAACTCCTTCTGAAGCACGAAGAAAATCGTAATAGCCAGTTATTTCTCCTGTAAGAGTTTTGACGGTATCCTATGCTTTTTCGTGGAATGGACGGTTTTCTAGTTCTTCGGCCTTCTTTATTTCTTCTCTAAATCGTTCCTGCTCTTCTTTATATGTAAGATAGTCATCTGCATACTTCTTTACTTCATCAGTTAGTTGATATGCTTCACTCGCTTTATATGCTTGTGCATCAAAGTGAATAGGAGAAATTGTGTTGCCTTGTGCTGTTGCTTCTAACAAT
>NZ_JBZFLI010000068.1:0-262 GCF_058315175.1 Metabacillus sp. RB-C-LZQ-3-1
CTAAGCGTTTAAACTCAGTGAATTACTTGAATTGTTTTCGTTATCTAGTTTTCAAGGAACATTTGGTGGAGCCTAGCGGGATCGAACCGCTGACCTCCTGCGTGCAAAGCAGGCGCTCTCCCAGCTGAGCTAAGGCCCCAATACTATAGTTTGAGATGGTGGGCCTAAATGGACTCGAACCATCGACCTCACGCTTATCAGGCGTGCGCTCTAACCAGCTGAGCTATAGGCCCATCTCTATATATTTGAATGAGAACAAAGT
>NZ_JBZFLI010000069.1:0-257 GCF_058315175.1 Metabacillus sp. RB-C-LZQ-3-1
ATTGACGATAAGCCCTAGCTTTTCTTCAATGAATTTGGACACTGACCTCATAACTCGTTTGGCAGACATCTCACTTTTAACCAGGATAATACAGTCATCTGCATAACGTACGAAATTAAGACCACGGCTTTCCAGTTCCTTGTCTAGCTCGTTAAGCATGATATTGCTTAGTAGTGGAGACAAGTTTCCTCCTTGCGGAGTACCTATTACTGTTTCTTTGTAGTCGTCATCTATTTGTACACCACTCACTAAGAACT
>NZ_JBZFLI010000070.1:0-257 GCF_058315175.1 Metabacillus sp. RB-C-LZQ-3-1
GTTGACGATAAGCCCTAGCTTTTCTTCAATGAATTTGGACACTGACCTCATAACTCGTTTGGCAGACATCTCACTTTTAACCAGGATAATACAATCATCTGCATAACGTACGAAGTTAAGACCACGGCTTTCCAGTTCCTTGTCTAGCTCGTTAAGCATGATATTGCTTAATAGTGGAGACAAGTTTCCTCCTTGCGGAGTACCTATTACTGTTTCTTTGTAGTCGTCATCTATTTGTACACCACTCACTAAGAACC
>NZ_JBZFLI010000071.1:0-253 GCF_058315175.1 Metabacillus sp. RB-C-LZQ-3-1
AATAGCTCATAAAATTTGTACTATATAGTACGTTTTGTTAATCGAAATTAACGTTGGCACGCTTGGTTTTGTTTAGTTTTCAAAGATCATTTATTGCTTAACACAACTTTTATATCATAACATCACTTTTATATTAAAGCAAGTGTTTTTTTAAAAGTTTTTTTTGGTGGAGCCTAGCGGGATCGAACCGCTGACCTCCTGCGTGCAAAGCAGGCGCTCTCCCAGCTGAGCTAAGGCCCCAAATTTAATGATA
>NZ_JBZFLI010000072.1:0-238 GCF_058315175.1 Metabacillus sp. RB-C-LZQ-3-1
CCGTCCTTCATCGGCTCCTAGTGCCAAGGCATCCACCGTGCGCCCTTAACAACTTAACCTTCGGCGAATGATAAGCTACAGATTACTTCGTTGGCTTCGCGTTTTGCGGTGCTCATGGACAAAAAAACGTCCACTCCGCTCCTCAAACACTCGCCGCCTCGTACTCTTTGCTTCTCCTTCGCCTTAGGATATCAGTACTTACTGAATATCCGTTACTATTATTAAGAGAATCACTAAA
>NZ_JBZFLI010000073.1:0-207 GCF_058315175.1 Metabacillus sp. RB-C-LZQ-3-1
AGGTTCCCTAGTGAAGTTTTTGGTTTGCTTTAAATCTTTAAACCTCTGAAAAGCTGATCCACCCTTCAAGTCAATTAAATGTAGATTTGTATTTTCAGGCTGTTGTAACACAAGAGATGTAACAATTAGCTTAAGGATTGCACTTTTACCGTAACCTGTTGCTCCAGCAATGATTAAATGCTTATGTTCATCAAAGTCATGTCTAAC